>NZ_JALSLB010000036.1 GCF_026988555.1 Thermococcus sp.
CTACTGATTTATTTACCTGCCTTATTTAGGTTTCAATTCTCCTAGAGTCTTATTGCAACAGCAAGATGGCAAGTTATACACTAAGAGATGTACTATGTTTCAATTCTCCTAGAGTCTTATTGCAACTTTCTTCAACAGTTGTTGATTGGGCTGACTGGTAAGAGTTTCAATTCTCCTAGAGTCTTATTGCAACATAAAAAATCTCTCGGGATAAAAATTTTTGATGGTACTGTTTCAATTCTCCTAGAGTCTTATTGCAACACTTTCCAAGCTGGTAAATAATCATATAATCGTTGCGTTTCAATTCTCCTAGAGTCTTATTGCAACTAGAAGAGCAGGGAGAGGATGAAGAATGAAGCTAATGTTTCAATTCTCCTAGAGTCTTATTGCAACAGGAGCAAGACAGGCGAGAGACATCATAAAGCTTATGTTTCAATTCTCCTAGAGTCTTATTGCAACGAGAGCCTACAGCTAATTACTACGTTGAGTGTTGTGAGTTTCAATTCTCCTAGAGTCTTATTGCAACGAGGCTTAGGAGCGGGCTAAGGTTCTGTAAACTGAACATCGTTTCAATTCTCCTAGAGTCTTATTGCAACCGTATGCTCTTATCTCCACTCTCATTGTTGCAGTAGGTTTCAATTCTCCTAGAGTCTTATTGCAACGAGGAAGTTCAGGACTATCGCAACCATGACAAAGCCGTTTCAATTCTCCTAGAGTCTTATTGCAACCTGAGTAACTCTAAAGTCTTTGAGCACAAAGTACTTCTCGTTTCAATTCTCCTAGAGTCTTATTGCAACCCCCAACCCTAACCGGCTTGAGTGTTTTTACTCAAAAAGGTTTCAATTCTCCTAGAGTCTTATTGCAACGGTGTTTGAAGTGGGAGTAACCGACACTATAAATAGTTTCAATTCTCCTAGAGTCTTATTGCAACCTATATCTAACGCATATAATGCCCCAATTTCCCTGAGGTTTCAATTCTCCTAGAGTCTTATTGCAACCAATCACCTCCAAAGCCGAACAGGGAGAAACGACGCTTGTTTCAATTCTCCTAGAGTCTTATTGCAACCTGTTGAAACGCTGCAGGGTGATGGTTTCGTTGTTCGTTGTTTCAATTCTCCTAGAGTCTTATTGCAACTTGTGGGGTCGTATGAATACGGGCTGTAGAACAAGACGGTTTCAATTCTCCTAGAGTCTTATTGCAACCTGAGGAAATGAGAAAAATCATTGCCCGGGAAGAAGAGGTTTCAATTCTCCTAGAGTCTTATTGCAACTTGACGTGCATTATCTTGTTCGCGTGCAGGCGCGTGGGTTTCAATTCTCCTAGAGTCTTATTGCAACAGGGCGAAATTTTGGCCCGTTTGCCCTGTAAAGTCCTAAGAACGTTCCAATATTTAAATCTTTCTGGAAATCCCTCCAAAGGAAGTTCCCAGGGGGCTCGAAAATAAGCCATTAAATAACTCGAACATTGAAAACACGAAAGCGGAAAAGCCCGAACTGCTGATGAGCAAAAGCATACACACGATTTCCGGGTCTCAGATAATGCAGAAAACGACAAATAGAAACAGACAAAGGCACCAATGGTAAAAGGAAACGATTTTAACAGTATTTAAGCAGAACCAATTTATTAAACGGCCCTGTTCCAAACCCCGAAGAAAATTCGTTACATTAGTTCAAATTAGTGCGCCAGGAAGTTACAATCAAAAAACCAGTAAAATCGACCCCTCCAAAGCAGGAGGGAGACCTAAACCTACAACCGGACCTGAACAGAACCCCAAAACAAAAAACAAGGAACCTTAATGTGATAGGACCTCAAATCCCAGCTCCCCCAGCTTCCAGATTATCTCAATGGGGAACCCGACGACGTTGTAGTAGTCCCCGCGGATCCACTCGACGAAGAGGGCCGCCTTCCCCTGTATGCCGTAGGCCCCGGCCTTGTCCATAGGCTCGCCGGTGTCGATGTACGCCCAGATGATGTCGTCGTCCAGCTCGCGGAACTTGACCTCCGTAACGGCAACCCCCGAAATCTCCCGGCCCTCATGGATTATGCAGTAGCCCGTTGTGACCCTGTGGACCCTCCCGCTGAGGAGCCGGAGCATCTCGAAGGCCTCCTCTCTGCTCCAGGGTTTGCCGAGGATGTGGCCGTCTATGCTGACGACGGTGTCGGCACCGATAACGGTTCCGCCCACGCGGTCGTACACCTCCCTGGCTTTCCTCCTGGCCAGCTCGAGCGTGTACTCGGCGGGGTTTTCTATGCTGCACTCCTCGCTCGCATTGCTTGGAATAACCTCGAACTCCCGTATGAACCTGGCGAGTATCTCCCGCCGCCTCGGTGAAGCCGATGCCAGAACGAGCATTTCCTCACCCCTCAAAAGTTAAAGGAAAAGTGTCCTACGGTCCTTACGATGATGAGGATTTCGCTAGCTGATGTGTGATGACTACCCCCGCAACTGACCTAGGCGAGGCACTCCTCTATCACCCTCACTATACAATCAACGTCCCTCTCAAACTCAAGGATCGAACCGCGGTTTCCCTCTATCGACGGGCAGTTCTCCGCGATTTTCCTCAGTTTGATGTGGACGGTTCCCTTTTTCCCGTCCTTCTCAATGATGTACTTCCTGTAGAGGACGTCGCACTCATCACCATCCAGCTCCTCAACACTTGCCTTAAAGTTCGCCCTGATGAACCTATCAATGCCATCCACTGCCTCCATGGCTATATCGTAGCTTCTGTCTTCAATGACGATTGGAACGCAGATGTGCTCCATAGTGTGCTTGTCAAAGCGGTGAAAGCTCTCGGGGATTATGACGACATCGTACCTCATGAACACCACCGAAGATGGAAAGGGAGTTAGGGTTTAAAAGTCTGTCTCAACCGGACTGGGGCTTTCCAAAGTTCTTCTGAAGGAATTTGACTGTCAGGTAAACGAAGGCACTCAGCCACAGGAGGTCTCCAATTAGAAACGCTAAGGTGTGTCCTGAAACTAAAACGCCAAGGAGATACGAGAGCAGTCCACCTATGAACAGGGCCCAGAAGAGCCCATCATCCCAGAGCTCCATAATGCCATCCCCCGTGCAGTTGTAGGGAGATCATAAAGAGAAGTTAAAAGGTTTACGTACTGGCCCAGATGGGTATCCCTGCTTCTATGAGTCTTTTCAGCTCTTTTCCTATGGGCGTGCTCTTGCTCACCTTCACGAGACCCTTCTTGCTGGGCGTTGCGGTGAAGACATACTGCTCACCGCCGTAGAACTTGAGCGGCCTCTTCGCGTAGTCCGGCGAGACGTGGAAGACTATGGTTTTCTTCTTCTCCTCGACCTCAACCGGTATCTTCTCCTTTGGCTTCTCTGCCTCGCGCTCGGCGAAGCTTTTGACGTCGATGCTTATGCCGATTCTCTTCTCCAGTTCGGTAATTCTCTTGCCCTTCTTGCCGATTATTGCAGGGATATCGAACTCGTCCGCGTAGACTATCGCCTTGTGCGGGCTGACTACCTCCACCTCGGCGTAGACATCGGGCAGGAACTTCTTTATCTCCTGCTTGAGTCGCCTCTCCGCTAGTTTAAATGCCGGGGATTTCTCCTCCCTTCTGACCGGGACGATGCTGACCTCTTCGCCGTAGGTGTATATCTCGTACTCCAGCTCGCCGGTCTCGAAATCGCGAACCTCTATCACGGGCCTGGCCAGGTCCTCCTCCTTCATGCCACTGGGCACCTTGACAAGGTACTCGAGCGTCAGGACCTTCGAAACGCGGCCCGCCTTTATGAAGATGACGGTATCGGTTATCTGCGGTATCATTCCGAGCTCCACCCTTCCGATGAAGCGCTGGATAGCGTCTATCGGCTTCGTCGCGTGAACAACTCCGACCATACCAACCCCCGCGAGCCTCAAATCGGCATATATCTTGAAGTCGCTGGTTTTTCTCATCTCGTCGAATATCGTGTAGTCCGGTCTGACGAGGAGCAGTATGTCGCCGGTGAGCTCCATCCTGCCGTTCAAAGCGGTGTACTGGGTTATCTCCTCGCCCACCTGCAGGTCCCTCGGCTTCTCCATCGTCTTGACGACCCTACCCATCCCTGCGTACCACTCGGCCAAGGCCTGGGCGAAGGTTGTCTTGCCCTCACCCGGTGCTCCCGCTATAAGGATGCCCTCCGCTTTGTCTTTCAGCCTCTCAAGGAGCTTCTCGCTCAGCTCGTAGTCCTCTATGTTCAGCTTTTTAACAGGTCTGACTGCGGTTATCTCGATTCTGTCCGCGAAGGGTGGCTTGGCGATGACTATGCGGTAGTTCCTGAGCTGGACAACCGTCGCCCCCGGTTCGTCGAGTTCGATGAAAGACTCTGGGTCTCGCTTCGCTCGCTCAACGATGTCATCCGCTATCTCGTGTAACTCTTCATCCATGAGGGATTCCTTTCGTATTGTAACGAGTTGCCACTCCCCGGGTTTCCCCTTCTTGGCAACGGGAGGCATCCCTCCCTTCAGGTGAACGCTCATAGTGGTCTCGTCGAAGAAGTCCTCCAGTTTGTGGCGTAGCTCCCTTTTTGCGTAGAGGTACACCACGTCGATGCCCTTTGCGATGGCGACGTCCCTTTGGACCCTGTCCCCGGTTATCAGTGTGGCACCGAGAGCCTGGGCGACTTCCCTAACCATGTGATCGATCTCACCTGCTTTTGCACGTCGTATCTGCCATAGCTCCGGCCTCCCACCGTAGAACTCGAGGGTTAACTCTCCTCTCTCGGCCATATCACGGAGCTTTTTGAGCTCTTCAAGGCCGGTGTGGCCTATAGCCTTTCCCTCATTTGCCTGATGCTCGATCTCGGCGACAACCGACTCGGGGATGACAACCTTAGCTTCCTCCCCGAGTGCTGAGAGGAACTGTGTAAGCCTCCCGTCAACTATAACGCTCGTGTCAGCGACAAAAACTTTCATCTCTCTCACCCCAGAAATATGAATTTCTCTGTCCTCTGGGAACTCTTTAACTAAAGGTTCATAAAGGTTTAGCAAGATATGGGTACGGTGGGAAAATGGGGCGTCTTATATCCATTGCTTCCGGCAAGGGAGGCACCGGGAAAACCACCACTACCGCTAACCTCTCAATAGCCCTGGGCAAGATGGGGTTCAAGGTTCTGGCGATTGATGCTGACTTAACCATGGCCAACCTCAGTCTTGTGATGGGTATAGACGATGCCAGCATAACTATTCATGATGTACTGGCTGGTAGGGCTGAGATAACCGATTCGATATACGCTACAGCTTTTGAAAACGTCCACTTGATCCCGGCCGCGATCGACTGGGAGCACGTCATCAGGGCGGACCCCAGAAAGCTCCCTGAGAACATAAAGAAGCTCAAGGCCCAGTTTGACTTCGTTCTGATCGACTGTCCCGCGGGCCTTCAGATGGACGCTATGAACGCGATGCTGAGTGGTGATGAGGTTCTCTTGGTCACGAACCCGGAGATCTCGTGCATAACCGACACGATGAAGGTTGGTATAGTCCTCAAAAAGGCGGGTTTGGTTATCTTGGGTTTCGTACTCAATCGTTACGGGAGGAGTGACAACGATATCCCCCCCGACGTGGCGGAGGAGGTGATGGAGGTTCCGCTACTTGCGGTTATTCCAGAGGATCCCTCGGTCAGGGAGGCCACCCTGGAGGGCGTCCCGGTCGTGGAGTACAGGCCCACCTCCAAGGGCGCGGAGGCCTACATGGACTTGGCTAAGGAAGTGGCCAGGATCTCCGGCCTTAAGGCAAAAGTTCTGGGGGGCGCCTATTAGACCCCCCCAGCGCTGATTCATTTGTATCTCCACTTTTTCAGTCTTCTTTCATGTGAGTGTCCCTTTTTTGAAAACGTTTTCATGGAGGAACGGGCAAGGCTTTTCTGTTGGGTTGCCAAGTTTGAGGGGGATAAACCATGTGTCTGGTGGCAGGGGGAATCGGTGAGGGCATCCGGGGAAAGTTCATCGCGATGATCAACGCCGGAAAGCACAGGGGAGGGGATAGCTTCGGTGTTTGGACCGACGGCGGTGTCCTCAAAAGTGAGGACTTCTCCGAGGTTGGTGAGATACCCGACGGTAGTATAGGGCTTCTTCAGTGCAGGCTTGCAATGACGGGTTCCAAGGAGTTTATGCAGCCTTTTTTCAATCGTCTGGTTCTCGTGCACAACGGGGAGGTATACAATCACCGTCCCCTACGGTCTTGGTTAATGGGCAGAGAGGTCTCGTTTGAGAGTGATGTTGACAGCGAGGTCATACTTCGCCTTATCGAGTACCTGCTGGAGAACGGGTTGGGAATCGAGTCCGCGATAAGGAAATCTATGGGGCTCCTGGATGGGGACTACGCTGTGGGGCTGAGCGACGGGAGGGACATCTATCTCTTCCGGGATCCCCTCGGCATAAGGCCCCTCTATTACTCCCGGGGAGGTTTCTTTGCCTCGGAGAAGAAGGTTCTCTGGGCCATTGGGGAGGAAGCCATAGCCGTTCGGCCTGGAGAAGTTGTGAGGATATCCCGAACGGGGGTCGAAAGGAGAAAGGTGTTTGAACTGAGAGCGGTTGGGAAAACCTACCCCAGCATAGAGAGGGCTGAGCTGGCCCTTGTAAAAACCATTGAACCTTCGGTTAAGGGGAGGGTAGGCAGAAAAACGGGTGTCCTCTTCTCCGGGGGGTTGGATAGTTCGGTAGTTGCGCTACTGGCGTCGAAATACTCCGATGTTGTCCTGTACACCGCGGGGGTGGAGGAGAGCCCGGACGTGACGTGGGCCCGCAGGGTCAGTGACGCCCTTGGACTTCCGCTTAGGGAACGCCTCTTCGACGAAGAAGACGTCAAAGAAGCTGTTGAAAGGGTGATCTTCGCCATTGAAGAACCCAGCGCGATGAACCTTGCCATAGGTCTTCCCCTGTACTTCGCCACAAAGCTCGCCAGTGCTGATGGGGTTAAGGTGCTCCTCAGCGGCGGCGGTGCAGACGAGCTCTTCGGTGGCTACGCCAAGTACGTTGGGGACCCCAGCCTGATGGAGGAGGATCTGCGGAACTTGAGTGAGAGGAACCTTGCCAGGGACGATAAGATCACCATGTTGAACGGTGTTGAGGGCCGCTTCCCGTTCCTCTCCCTGCCCGTTGTGCAGACCGCGCTGAAAACGCCCCTTGAGTTTAAGATACGCGGTGACACCCGAAAGCTCATCCTCCGCAGAACCGCCCTCCGGCTGGGCCTTCCAGAATGGGTGGTGAAACGGGAAAAAAAGGCGGCCCAGTACGGAAGCGGGGCCCAGAAAATCCTGGGAAGGCTCGCCAAGAGGAGGGGTCTGAGACTCCACGAATACGCGGAATACCTTTTCAATGGGGTTTTTAAACGGGGGTGAACGGTTCTAAACGTTCCTTAAACTTCCGCCCCTTCACCGCGGCCGTCTTCCTCCAGTTTCAAACCTGACGGAATGGTTTCATGAAAAAGGCTTAAATATGCCGCTTTCGTTATTTTGCAGGAGGGTAGAAGTATGTTAAGTGGAAAATTCGCCGCTCTCTTCCTGGTCATGTTCATCGTACTGGCCCCGCTGGCCTTTTGGCACCCAGTGAGTGCATCCGATTCAAACCTCGTAATCTTGGTGAGCGATAATGAGGCCGACTATGCGCTGGCGAGGGGTGTAGCGACCCTCCTCGGGGCGAAGCTCGTGGTTGCTCCCTGGGGCAACTACAACGCCACTGTAAGCGCCGAAGTTCTAACGGCCGGGCCGGATAAGGTTATCATAATAGGGGGACCGGTCGCGGTCGTGAACGAGTACACGCAGGATCTGAATGATTTCGGCATTCCATACGAGCGCTTGTACGGGGCCGATAGATACGGAACCAATCTCGCTGTTGTGGAGTATCTTAAGATGGAGTTTCCCGGTCAGCTCAGCAAGATCCAGGGTGTTGTGGTGGTCAACGGCCATGACGTACTCGCTATGCAACACTACCTCCGTTACTACAGTGGGATGCAGCTGGGAAAGGGCTGGCTTCTTGTTTTGACCGGTCCGCAGCACATCAACGAGACGTTGGATGTGTTTGAGATGGTCGGCCTTCCAAGGAACCTCACATACATTGCGAGTGTCAGCGAAAACTCCTTGAATCCCATGTTTCCCATTGAGCGGAAGCAACTGGAGGAATGGTTCAGTACACACTTTGGAGGGATACCCTCCGTTAGAATAGACAGAATCTCACCCGGGAGCATGGGAAGGACCTATGAGGTTTTGGTTGATGTCCAGAACAGAACCCGGCGGGCGGAGCGGTACCTCGATGGCCTGAACCTGCCGTATGCCCGAAAGAACCTGGAGAACGCCCGGAGGTATATCTCAAGGGCGTGGGATGCCTACAACTCAGGTGATAGCACGGAGGCATACCTTCTAGCGGTTAAAGCGGCCTTTATGGCGGACTCCGTAATGCTGGAGGTCCACAGGGCCATGAACACGGTGTTCCAGGGATCTCCGAAGCTGCGCCTATCGACGAAACTCCAGTGGATGAAGGAGATCCTGGATTATCTGAAGACCCACGGCTATGATGTTAGTTCGCTGGAGGCCCTGCTCTCGCAGGCTGAGAACGCCCTGAACGCCGGGCAGTTTGAAACGGTTCTGCAGGAGCTTCATCAGATAAAGGAAAAGATGCCGTCCAGTGTTAGGAAGGGCCACAGCCCATGGCACAGAAACGGTGGGGGCCATAGGGGACCATAACCCTTTTTAGCCCCTTTACCTACTTAGCCCGGTCAAAATGAGAATTCTAATGGTAGGTCATTATCCCCCACACGGCGGGGGAGTCGCAACGCATCTGGACAATCTGGTAAAAGAGCTCCGTGTGAGGCATGAGGTTCATGTGCTCACCTACGGGCCGGTTAAAGTTCGAAAATGGGAAGAGGGGCTGGTTCATCAGGTGAACGTTCCGCCGGTCTATGGACTAAGGGGGACGGTTTTTGCCCTTCTGGGGGCACGGAAGATCTTGGAGCTCGATTCCCTGTATGACTTTGATCTCGTGCACGCTCATTTTGTGGGGACCACCAGCTACGCCGCAGCCCTGGCCAAACCCAGAATAAGGAAGCCGCTGGTGATAACCGCCCATGGCAGCGACCTTCAGCACACCGCCACACTGACCCTGGGCAGGTTTTACGTAGTTAAGAGCCTGAAGGCAGCGGATAGGGTTGTAACGGTGAGTCATGAGCTTGCGAAGATCGCGGCAAGGTTGGGGGTAGGCGGTATCAGAGTAATCCCCAACGGAATAAAACACATGAAACGGGGAAGGAACCTCAGGAGAAGACGTTACGTAACTTTTATAGGTGCCCTCCGGGAGTATAAATCTCCTGAAACCTTTATAGAACTTGCCAGGCACTTTCCTGATCGTGGGTTCCTGATCGTGGGTGACGGTCCTCTCAGAAAGAGACTCGAGAAAGCTGCCCCGAACAACGTACGCTTCCTTGGGTATCGGGACGATGTGGGGGAGGTGCTCTCTAAGACCCTCCTCCTCGTGCTCCCCTCCAGCAGGGAGGGCTTTGGACTGGTCGTCCTTGAGGCCAACAGCTTTAATGTGCCTGTGGTCGGACGGGCCGTTGGAGGTGTGCCAGAACTCATCCGGGGCGGAAAGAACGGTTTGCTGTTTCAGACGTTTGATGAACTTCTTAATGCGGTCAGTGTCCTCCTGGAACCAAAATCAAATAGAAAGATGGGGAGCATCGGGAAAAACGTCGTGGAAGCATATCGCTGGGAGAGGGCGGCCTCTGCGATCGAGGGCATTTACCGTGAGCTCGTTGGATAAAGTTTTTAACTCCATTTTTTCGGGATGATGCTGGTGAGATGGTGACGGTTGTAATCAACATGCGAGACGGAATTGACGAGAGGAAGCTTGCCGTGGCCGTCAGGTTCATACTGGATGGCAAACTGGTTGCCTTCCCCACTGAAACCGTCTACGGCCTTGGGGCAGACGCCCTCAACGAAAAAGCCGTCAGGAGGATCTTTGAGGCCAAGGGAAGGCCCGCAGACAATCCGCTTATAGTCCATATAGCGCGTTTTGACGACCTTTACCTGCTTGCGAGGGACGTGCCGGGGGAGGCGAAAGTTCTGGCTCGGAAGTTCTGGCCTGGACCGCTTACGCTGGTTCTCCCCCGCGGAGAGGGTGTTCCCGACGTCACCACCGGGGGCCTGGACACCGTGGCCGTAAGGATGCCCGCTCATCCAATTGCACTTGCCCTGATACGGGAAAGCACACCGGTGGCAGCTCCATCTGCGAACATAAGCGGAAAGCCCAGTCCGACCCTAGCGGAGCACGTGGTTGACGACTTCTACGGCAGGATAGAGTGCATAATAGATGCAGGGGAAACACGCATAGGGGTCGAATCAACGGTGCTCGATCTGAGCTCAGAAAAACCCACCCTGCTCCGTCCTGGGGGTCTGCCCCTGGAAGAGATAGAGGGGGTAATCGGTGAGGTTCGGATACACCCGGCGGTCAGGGGAGAGCTGGTGGAGGTTGCTAGGGCCCCGGGTATGAAGTACAGGCACTACTCCCCAAACGCGCAGGTGATTCTGGTCGAGGGGCCCAGGGATAGGGTCAGGGATAGGGTAACTATGCTGGTGGAGGAGTACCGTTCGAGGGGCCTTAGGGTGGGTGTTATGGCCACCAGGGAGTACGATGCCGACGAGTTTGTGCACCTTGGAAGCACCGATGTGGAGGTTGCTAGGAACGTGTTCAGAGCACTCAGGGAGCTGGACAAACGGGATGTTGACATCATAATTGCCGAGGGTGTGGATGAAAAGGGCCTGGGCTTTGCGGTCATGAACCGACTTAGAAAAGCAGCTGGGTACAGGATAGTGTGGGCATAGACAAGACTTAAATAATGGGGATTCAAAGATAATGTGATTTCAATCACACGGGGTGGGGAATTTGGAGGAGGATATCGGACTTGGATCTCCTGAGGACATGGAACATCTGGCATTCAAAAGGTTCAGCGAGGGTGAAATAAAAGATGGCCTTAAACTGCTTCTCAGAGCGGCGAAAGGATACGAGAGCGAGGGAATGAAAGAGGACGCCGCCAGGCTGTACAAGTACCTTGGACTGCTCCTTGTGAAGAAAATAGGATCCGTTGAAAAGGCCCGCCCCTCTCTCCTTAAAAGCGCGTATCTCTACTTGGATATGATAGACTCCGAACTGGCCAAGCCAGAGGTTGACATTGATCTCCTGGATGAGTACTGCACGAACGTTCTTGAAATATTCCTAGCCCTTAAAGACGAAAGGAACTTGATTAAATACGTGGAAGAGTTCACCACGATATATGAAGACCTGGCCGAGGCATACAAGGACAACGCCGACGTGTCCATGGCCGCCAAAGCTTATGAAATCGCCTACATATACTACAGGATGATAGGCAACGAGGAAGGATATAAGCGGATCTCCGAGACGATGATAACCCTCTATGGTCAACTTGCCGAGGAACGGCTTGAGAGGGGTGATGTTGAAAAGGCCGCCGATGCGTTTTACCGCCTCGCCGCATTCATCCACGCCATCTTTGGATACGACATCCATTTCATCGAGATGATGGATACTGCGGCGAAGAACTACGAAAAAGCTGGAAAACTGGCCTACTCCTCCGGAGACCTTCCAAAGACCACTACCCTCCTTGTCAAGGCCCAGTACGCTTACCTTCTGGCGAGAAACACCAGTAGGGCTAAGCTCATTGGAATCAACACTGTGAAGATGCTGAACCAGCTCGTGAAGAGCTATCGTTCGACTGGGAATGAAGAAAGCGCTTCTAAAAAGCTGGTTGAATTAGCTGAGGCCCTTATAGGCGTGGGGAAATTGGAGGAAGGATTTCAGGCGTACAAAAGGGCCCTGGAAATGCTTACGGGCCTTGAACCCAAGACGAGGGTGCGGCTTGCCGTACTCAAGAAGTTCGCCTCGGAACGGGGTGACGGTGAGGTCTTGGAGAAGATCGAACTTGTTGAGTACTACCTCTCCCGTGGAAAGCAGTCCCGTGCCCTGGACATAGCCGAAAAGGCCCTTATAGTAATCCCCGATGTCGAAAGAATCATGGAGCTGCTCCACAGGGCCGAGGGCATCTACGAGTAAACCGGCTGGTGCCTATGTTGGCATCGGTAAAAGGGAAATGTTCGGGGGTCTGGTCACGACTGGCTCTTGACCTCGACCCTTGGAATCGGGACATGATATGGGAGACGCATCTCCTTGGCCATGATCATGAGCAGAGGTGAGACTTCCTTGGTGATGAAGTTGACTATCTCGGCGAACGTCAGTGACTCCATCTTCTTTTCATCTTCCCAGAGGTTCAGTATCTCGTCTATCTTGTACTTTTGAGGTGGCACGTAGAGGATAACTCCCTCTATGGCTCCGGCCGCTATCCTGGGATTGTACTCTATCTCGTACCTGAACAGAACCTCAATACCGTTCATCTTTCCCGTGGGGGTGCGTATCTCGCCGAGTCTCATCTCGGTGACCCTGGGAGAGAGTCTGACTTCAACCTGTCCCGAAACGGTGCCCACGCCCTCTTTTCCCATCTCGATCTTCGTTATGTTGAATCCAAGTACCGGCATTTTTTTCACCACCATGAACTTGGTAGCTCCATATAAAACGCTATCGGTAGAGATTTAAAAGTTTAGGTAGGAGTATGAGCCGATGCCAAGGGAGAAGGTCGTTAGGATATGGGATGAGAGGGGGGTCATCTATTCCCCGAAGCGATGGAGGTACCTTCGGGAGAAGAGGAAGAAGGCACTCCAGATAATGAGGAAACTGGCCGTTTTTGACCCCCTGTTGTACGGCAGCGTCGCGCGGGGCGACGTGAGGAGGGACAGCGACATAGACATCTTCATACCTATCAGGGCGCCGGGCTATCTTATTGAGTTGGCTCTGGAAGGCCTCGTCAGGAGAAGGAAGATAGTTATGGCGACGCCCTGGCACCTCATCAAGGGAGTAATCGAGATAGACGAGGAAACGACCGTGACGTTTCCATTAATAGAGCCGACCGACAGGGAGCTCGACTTCTACCGCTGGGGTGGAGCGATAGACCTGTGGGGGGTCAAAACCAAGGAGCGCGCTCCCGGCGTTAATAAAAAGCTCATCCTCATAATCCCAACGGAGAGGGGCCACATCGAGAGGGAAGTCGTCGGGCGGGAAAGCGAGGTGGCGAGAGTTTTAGGAGTGAGCACAGACATCGTTACCGAGCGTGTCCATGTTCTCACGAGGAGGGACGCCATCGGAAGGACCGGCATCTACATCAACGAGGAAGTGCCGGACTGGATGAGCTTTGAGGAGGCTCTGAAGCTCATAGCCGACCGCGACCCAGACGTGAGGAGGAAGGTAAGGGAGCGCGGTGGAATATGAGAGAACAGGGAAAGAGGGTGTTCAATTCTCACAGCACCTCTCCTTCATGTAAGCCGGCAGAATCTCCTTGAAGCCCGTGTACTTCCAGATGGCCTTTGGGAGCTTTACGACGCCCTCTGCTGTCTGGTGATTCTCGAGGATGGCAACGATTGCCCTCGACGTTGCTATTGCCGTCGAGTTGAGAGTGTGGACGAACTTGGGCTTCTCGTGGGTCTTGTCGCGGTAGCGGATGTTCAGTCTTCTGGCCTGCCAGCCGGTGCAGTTGCTTGCGCTGACGACCTCCCTGAACTTGCCCTGACCCGCCATCCATGCCTCGATGTCGTACTTCTTTGCCGCAACGTAGCCGAGATCGCCGGTGCAGATGTTCACGATGCGGTAGGGTATCTCCAGAGCCTGGAATATCTCTTCAGCGTTGGCTATGAGCTTCTCGTGCCATTCCCAGCTCTCCTCCGGGCGAGAATAGACGAATTGCTCGACCTTGTGGAACTGGTGAACGCGGAAGATTCCCTTTGTGTCCTTTCCTGCTGTTCCGGCCTCCTTCCTGAAGCACGGGGAGAAACCAACGTACAACAACGGAAGGTCCTTTCCCTCGATTATCTCGTTGGCGTGAAGGCCGGCGAGGGGATGCTCGGCGGTTGGTATGAGATAGAGGTCCTCTCCTTCAACTTTGTATATGACGTCTGCGAAGTCGTCGAAGCTCGTGACACCCTCCTCAACGAAGCGGTGAACCATATATGGGGGTACGACAGGTGTAAAGCCCTTCTCGATGAGTCTGTCGAGTGCGAACCTAACAAGGGCCAGATCCAGTATGACGAGCTCGTTCATGAGGTAATAAAAGCGCGCACCACTGACCTTTGCAGCACGCTCAAGATCGGCACCTTTCAAAAGTTCAAGCAGGTCAACGTGAAGCTTCGGCCTCCATTCCAAGGTCTCGTACTCCATCTTCCCAAGGCTTTCCTCAAGGAACGTGTCCATGAATCCTTTCCACACCTTGGCCTTACCCCAGAACCTTATCGGGACGTTCTCGGTATCGTCCTTTCCAACCGGAACACTCTCGTGGGTGATGTTCGGCAGACGCCAGAGGTAGTAGTCGATCCTCTTCTTGAGCTCCTCGACTTCCTTTTCAAGCTCCTCTATCCCCCTCACTATCTCAGTGCTCTTTGCGAGGAGGTCATCTATGGTTTCACCTGCCTTCTTGCGTTTGCCTATTTCAATCGCCAGCCGGTTGCGCTCTTTTCTCAGCTGATTGATCTTTCTGAGGTCCTCACGCCACCTCGCATCAAGTTCCAGGATCTCGTCAACCCATTTGAGCTTCTCCATCTCCCCACGCTTCAGGAGGTCGTTCTTCACTACCTCGGGATTTTCGCGGATGAGCTTTATGTCCAGCATGAGCATCACCTCTAGATAAGAACGTGGGGAGGTTTAAAAATAATTTGATGGAACCGCAAGGTTTTTAAGTTATCTATCGACCGATACATCGGTGATCATCATGGAGAGACCCAAATACAAAGGACATCTAAAGCTGCTCATACTCAAGATGCTCTCTGAGAAGCCCATGCATGGCTACGGGATAATGGCGGAACTTGAAAAAACATACGGAATTCCACACCCTAGTCCAGGGACCGTTTACCCCATACTCGCTTCTCTGAGGCGTTCCGGTCTCATTGAGATAACGGGGGGAGGGAAGAGGGAAAAGCGTCTCTACATGGCGACGGAGAAGGGGAACGAATACCTGAGGGAACATGGGGAAGAGCTCAGGGAGGTTATGGAGCTGCTCAACCGCTTCAGGGAGTTTTCGCGGCTCGGTGGGAGGGATCTGGGGGAGGCGCTTAAGGAAGTGTTCAACTCCGTCGAGCGGCTCACGGACGAACAGAGACGGGCACTCATAAAGGAATTTGCTGAGTTCACGAAGAGGGTAAGGCTCATCCTCCTCGGCGAGATCCCGGAAGGTGAGGGAGATGAATGATGCACCCGACTGGAGGGGGTACTATAAGGAGATGAAGGATACAGCTCCACTGGTTATACACTACCCTCTCTGCGGAGGCGGGGAAGAGTGCATCTTCGTCTGTCCTTTCAGCGATAAGATCTGGGAAGTCGTGCCAATGAAGGTGAGCCTCTTCGGGGTCAAATACAAAGTCCGTCTCAGGCCCTTCATGGTAAACCCCGAGAACTGCAGAAAGTGCTACATCTGCGTCCAGGCGTGTCCAACCGGCGCGTTGAGGCCCGTTGAAAGGCCTGTAAAGCACCCGGCGCTCGTTTTCCTCTACAATTCTCTAAAACTGCCTTTCAAAAAGAAATACGGTCTTAAGTTTGTCTTCCGCGAGGAGCACGGCGAGAGGTTCAGGCGCAACAACTGGCCGGAGAAGTATGAGGTGGTCTGATGAACGCGATTGAAGTTGAGAACCTCGTTAAGAGATACGGTGACTTTGAGGCCGTCAGAGGAATCTCGTTCGGGGTTAAACGGGGCGAGATCTTCGCTTTCTGGGGCCGAACGGGGCTGGGAAGACGACCACCGTTCACGTTCTAACGACTCTCTTGAAACCCACTTCTGGTGGAGCGACCGTTGCTGGCCATGACGTCGTGGAGGAGCCTGACGCGGTGGGAAGAAAAATCGGTATCGTCTTTCAAGACATGAGTCTGGACAGCGAGCTCACCGCCTATGAGAACATGTTTATCCACGGCAGGATATACGGTCTGGGCGGAAACGAACTCAAAGACAAGATAGAGAGGCTCCTGAAGTTCGTTGAGCTGTGGGGCTTCAGGGACAGACAGGTCAAGACCTTCAGCGGCGGTATGCAGAGGCGGCTTGAGATAGCGCGCTCGCTCCTTCATGAACCAGAGGTGCTCTTCCTTGACGAGCCCACAATCGGCCTAGATCCACAGACGAGGGCCCACATATGGGACTACATCCGGGCCATGAAGGAGGAGCATGACATGACGGTCTTCCTCACCACCCATTACATGGACGAGGCCGAGATGCTCGCCGACAGGATAGCCATAATGGATCACGGGAAGATAATAGCTGAGGGAACGGCGGATGAACTGAAGGGGCTGATCGACAACGACGTGATATACCTCAGAATCAAAGCTCCTGAGGAGCTCAGGTGCCTCAAGGCGAACTTCATCAGGGGGTGCAAACTACTGCCGGATGGCAGGGTGAGGCTCGACGTTGAGAACGCCGCTGGGGCACTGCCAAGGCTCTTTGAGCTCGCATCCCGCGGTGGAATCAAAATCCTTGAGGTGACGTATCACAGACCGACTCTCAACGACGTCTTCTTGCACCTGACCGGTAGGGAGATACGCGAGGATGTCGATGAGAGGGAGGCCATGAGGGTCAAGATGAGGACAAGGATGCGCATGTGGGGACGGCGGAGGTGAGAGGATGAGGGTATTCACGACGATGGTGTATCGCGAGCTGAAGAAGTTCTCCCACTCGCGCGCAAGGGTGGTAGGAAGCATAGTAAACCCCCTGATCTGGCTCATCTTCTTCGGGAAGGGCTGGTCCGGTGTCTTCAGCAATCCGATGGCAACTTCAATATTCGGCGGCGTTGACTACATGACCTACCTAGTCCCCGGAATAGTCGCGATGACGGTCTTCAACATGAGCTTCATGCAGGGGATAACGATAATCTGGGACAAGCAGTTCGGCTTCTTGAAGGAGATACTCGTTGCCCCGGCGAGCAGAACCGAGGCGATACTGGGAAGAATAACCGGTGGAGCGATAAGGGCCATGATGCAGGGCATCATAATCCTGGCCCTAAGCTTTGCGCTGGCTGATTTAAAGCTCCCGGGGGTCCTACCCGCCCTTGGAATGGCGTTTCTGGTCGGGATAGCAATAGCGGGGATGGGCGTCGCGATAGCCCTGAATATGACGAGCATGGAGGGCTTTTAGATGATCATCATGATGATAATGCTCCCGATGACCTTCCTCAGCGGGGCGTTCTATCCGATAAGCACGATGCCCGGCTGGATGCAGTGGCTCGCCAAAATGAACCCCCTTACATACGCGGTCGACGGCTCGCGCTACTACCTGGCCGGTGTCACCCCAGCCTTCGGTATGACTGCTGACTGGCTCGTGCTTGGTGGACTCGCCGCACTCCTTGCGGGGATAGCGGCGCTTGAGTTTAGGAGGGCAACTATAGACTGAGATGGTACGGATGAAAGTGTGGTCTTTAAGGTACCGATGAACTACGGGTGACCGCGGAGTGTGCGGTCTGTACGTCCTTTCACCATATCCCGGAACCTCTCATAACTCACCCTGAACGCTTCAAGAACCGGTAGCCTCTCCCCTGCGAAGAAACTCAGCATAGCACCTCCTCCGGTGGAGACGTGGCTTATCCCCTTTATGTTGTACCGGTATACACCCGCTATGCTGTGGCCACCGCCTACTACGCTGAAGGCCGGACTCTCACCGATTGCCTTGAAGACCCCAACCGTTCCAACAGCAAACTCATCCCTCTCAAAGACCCCCATCGGCCCGTTGGCCACTATTACCTTTGCCTCCATCAGAACCTCGCGGTACTTTCCGATCGTCCTAGAACCGATATCCAGTATCGGGTGATTATCAAACAGCCATTTCTCTTCGCTTAACAGGTCAACCTCGACGCGCTCCCCCCTGTAATCAACAGCGAAATCAACAGGGGTTTTCACCTGAGGATAGAACTCGTCGAGGATTTTCTCGGCCCGATCGATCAGCTCCAGGAGACCCAGCCTTTCCATGAACTCAAGGTTGGCGTCGCCGAGATGGAAACCTTTGGCGAGGGTGAAGACGTGGCCTACCAGCCCACCGGTGAGTATGAGGTCAGCCCTCCCGGTTCTCAGGACGTTCTCGGCAACGCGGAGCGAGTCGCCCACCTTTGCCCCTCCTAGGACGTAAACCCTGGGCCTCTCCTCCGTTCCGTACGCCTTGGTGAGGGCCTTGACCTCCCTCTCCATTAGAAAACCCATTATCATGGGTTTCAGATGGGCGAAGCCCACCAGGGAGGGCTGGGAACGGTGGGCGGCCGCGAAGGCGTCGTTGACCACGTAATCTATGAGTGGGGCGAGTTTTCTCACGAAGAACGTCCTCTCACACTCCTCGATGGGTTTGTATTTGACCTCCTCCGACGCGAAGCGAAGGTTTTCAAGGATCAACGCTTCACCCGGCCTCAACCCCCTGATTTTCTCACGGGCGTACCTTCCGAAGATGTCCTCAACGTACTCCACGTCCTGCCCAAGAAGATCGGTCAGGACCCTTGCGTGTTCCTCCGTGGTCGTGTAGTCCCCCTTGTACGGCTTGCTCTGATGGGTGCCGATGACGACCTTTGCCCCACCTTCGAGGAGGTATATCACGGTTGGTAGGAGGGCCCTAAAACGTGCATCACTTATGATTTTACCCCCCTTCACCGGGGAATTTAAATCGGCCCTGAGAAAAACGGTTTTCCCGTGATAGTCAAAGTCATCGAGCTTGAACATTCCATCACCACGGAAATGTTGAAATTGGTCGGTTAAAAAGTTATTTTGAACACTCCCAGTGATAACGGTGGGAAGAGAAAGAGATTTATAAAATGATAAGGAAAATAGGAGGTGAGTAATTCCTGTTTATCGGGTGAGTGCAATGCAGTGGAACTCTGATCTAATAATGATGGCGCCTGAGGATATCCTCATCAATGGAATCACTGAACTGCTCAGTAGAATGGGTTTCAGGGACTATGAGAGGGTTGCCAACCGTAGGGAGTGGGGAGTCGACATCGTAGCCGTAAGGGACGACCCCCTGACCGGAACGGAAAAGATAGTTATAGCCCTACACAGGCGTGGGCTCGCCTCTTCCAAGGACGTTAACGTTTTTGCCGACCTTGTGAACAAATACAAAGCCGAGAAGGGCATCATAATCTCCCCCGCGGGGTTTACCAAGGACTCCAAGGTTCTTATAGCCCGCGACTATCGCGGTAAAATCGTTCCGTGGGACGGGGATAAGCTGGTTTTTCTCTTCCAGAACTATGGTGTGGAGGCCCCTGAAGAGCTGACTCTTATAAAGAGGGAAGAGGAAAAGGAAGAGAGGTACCCCTTGAACGAGTTCGAGCTGGACGCTCCCCTCCTCTATGAGTTCTCGCCGGAAGGCCTGCTCAAGACAGTTTCCAAGGTAGTAGCCGAGGGGTATCCCATAAAACCAGCTGAGATAAAACTGAAATCCCTTTCCGTGTCCCTCTCCAGTGCGTACATATTCTCCTGGTCCCTGGACGGTGAGGATGTGAGGGATAAGGCGGTTGTGTTTTCCTCCGAGAACGTGACGGTTAAGAGTAGCGAGGATGAGAGGCTCAAGACGCCCGTGACCAAAGCCCTGCTGAACGACAGATCCAGCGTTAGGGCCACCGAGCGTGAGATAGAGGTTTCACTGACTCCCAGTGAGGCGGTTCTCGTCCTCAAAGCCCATGCAGCAAGGGAACTGGGCGTTCCGGAAGGCAGAATCGTAATCCATGAACGGAAAAAGGTTTATATCCCGCTCAGTGCGAGACTGTTGCTCGGTGTGGGAAAGAACACCGCTACGGCATCGGTAGACCTCCGTACTGGGAAAGTCGTGTTTGAAATAAAACCCCTTCCCGATGAGTACTTCTTGAAAACGGCACGCGAGGCAGTTTTCAAAACCGTTAATGAAGAGCCGGAGGTGCTCAAGCTTGAGAGGGATGGTGGGAAGGTTAGGGTAACCGGAGGCACCGCCCGCTTCTCGTTTGAGTTGACCTTCAACGCTTACACAGGGAAACTGGTGCGCCTTGAGTCCCTTATGAACGATGCTGCCCTTGACGGACTCCTGTCCTCGTTGTATCCGGACGGGAACCTTCTCAATCTTGAGAAAGGGAAGAAAGTTGCCGTTGCCGATATCCTGACGGGGGAGGGGATAGCCGTCGTCGAGATAGACCTCACAACAGGAAGGTACTCCAAGGTGAGAAAGCTTCCAAGTCCTGAAACGGCATTTGAGAATTCGAGGGCGATAATAGAAGAGAACTTCCCATTAAGGAACCTCTCACTTAACTCCTACGGGATCCTCGAGCACAAGTACATTGAACTTGAGGCAGTCAGCGGGGACGGGGTTGCCCGGGTCAAGATAGACGGTGCAACCGGGGACATCTTGGATTACTCCGTTTCTATCTCCCCGGAGCGTGCGAGTGAGGTCTTCAGAACGAAGTACCCCGGCTTCAAAATAACATCGCTCAACGAACTGGACGAGGTGTACGAGGTCAGGGCAGAGGATGGACGCCAGGAGGTGACCGTTAAGCTGAGCAAGGACGGCAAGCTTCTGGAGGAAACGGACAGGGTCCTCAAGAGGGAGGTGGTGGAGGAGATAGCCGGGAAGGAAATGGCAGGTATAGACGAGGATGCTACGATACGGGGAGTATCCCTCGATACGAACTGGAGGGTTGAGTTTGCCGGCAGCACAAAGGTCGGAACGCTGACCATTCATAGAAGCACGGGGGAGGTCCTTGAGCGCGACGTCAGGTTCACCGAGATGGCGATTGAGGAGGCGTTCAAAGAGAGGGTCCGGAGGGAACGTGGGGAATCCAACCTCCAGACCGAGAGACTGACCCACTACAAGGACAAGGGCTACATCACGATAAAGCTGTCCGGTGAGAAGGCTCTGTACTACGCTAAAATCGACGTAAGAACCGGAAAAGTGCTCAGTCAGGATAGCGCCCCTGTAAAAGGGATAACGGCGAGATTGAAACAGCTGCAGCTGGACAACAAATATAAATGACGAAGGGACTAAGCCATCAGCATGTTCTCTATCATCCGTATAGCTTCCACGATCTTCTTTTCTGGTTTGTCCTCGTTCTTGGGTATCTCCAAGTTTATGACGAGGCGTTCCTCCTTCTCGTCTTCGAGGTCGTATATCTCAAGCTCCTCCACCTCAACGTCCTCGAATATGCTCTCCAGTTCCGGGCTCAGTATCTTCTTGTCGTTGCCGTAGACCTCAACCCTCACGACATCGTCCGTAGTCGAGGCGACGACCACTATCTCGTACGACCCAACCCGTTTTGTGAATCGGATGATGCTCCCGTATCCCTGTACATCCTCCGTGAATCCCAGACTCTTCATGGTGCTCCGTATCGCCTCGGTCTTGCTCTTTATCCTGGCCAGTATCCTCTCACGGAGTTTATAACTCTCCTGGAGGGCCTTCATTATACCCTCCCCCATCCCTTCAACACTTCCTTCCCATATTCCTATGACTTTTATTCCGGATGATGTTGGTCTGAGCTCCACCCTTATGGATTCAACGTCAAAGTCTCGCATATCGTCTATCTTAAGCTCGCCAACGGTTAGTATATTGAACTCAATTCTCACAAGGTTACCGAAGGCCTTCCCCTTGAACTTCACCTTCATCACCATGGTGGGGTTCAGGGGACGGTTTAAAAACCTTCCCTAAAGGGAAAGAAAAGAAGAGGGCTCACTTCCTCCTTCTCATGAGCAGAGGAAGTATGGCCAGTGCTATGATGGCGGCTGGTCCGCATACGCTCTTACCGGAGCTGCTGGATGTTGTTGGGCTTGGGCTCGATGTTGAGGTCGGGTTTTTAATGCTTACTTCCTTTGTCACGACGGCCTTGTTGCCGTAGAAATCAACCGCCACCAGTTTGATCGTGTAGGTGCCTTGGTCAAGGGGTGGAAGCTCCACGGTGTAGAACGTGTTGTCAGGCTTTCCGCTTCCCACCTCGGCCGGGAACTTGTCCACCTTTCCGTATTTTATCGGGTTCCCGTTCTTGTCGAGGACCTGTGCGTAGAGGTCACGTATTCCGAGGTTGTCCTGGGCCGTGAAGTAGATCATGGAGGTCTTTCCAGGCTTGGGATGACTTGGCTGGAGGTAAGCTATCTGAAGGACGGGCTTCTCTGTATCGGTGCCCTTGGTGATAACTATCTGGGAGACCCCGGTCGGAACCGTTGCGTTCACCATCAGGTAATCGTTGTTGCCTATCTGTCTCTCACCGAGTACGGTGTAGGTGATGTTGGTGTGTTTTGGATCGATCTTCGCCCCGGCCGGTATCGTGAATGTTATGGGTCCGCTTACGCTGTGGTTGAGCTCGTTGATGAATTTGACCGCGGTTCCAAAATCGGTGTTGTGGCGGAACACCATGAACTCCTGCGGAACGGGAACGCTTATGAAGTCGCTCCTGACCTTGTTTCCCTGTATATCAACGGGAGTCAAGGGCATCTCAACGCTGCCGTTCTCCCCCACGAGGAGGAAGTTGGTTCCGTACCAGGTAGGGCTGTGTTTGGGGTTGCTGGCGGGGTTAGTCTCCTTATCGGGGGCTCCTGTTGACGTCAGCGTGAGGAAGTAGTGGACGTGACCCTCCTTGTCAACGTACCTCCAGTACATATCGTGGTGTATGTGGCCGCTCATGGTCAGGGGGATGTTGTACTTGACCACATCTTCAAGGAAGCGCCGCGCGACCGTGAGGTTTCCCTTCCAGTAGTTTCCAACGTAGTTTTCGAGCTCTTTCCAGTCGTTGTCGTTGCTCGGGTCGAGACCGGTTATCACGCCACCGAGGTAGTTCCAGCGCGGGGCGAAGAAGTAGGGGTGGTGGTATAGGATTATTGGGGTGTATCCGGGGTGGTTCTTGAGGACCCCCTCCATCCACGTTATCTCATCCATCGTTGGCCAGCCGCGGTCTCCACCGGTGTCGAGACCTATTATGAGAAACTTCCCGATCGTCACGTAGAACATCGGGTTTGCGATTATCTGCTTGTATATCGTTGGAGGATCATCGTGATTTCCCTTGATGCTGATGTGGGTCTGGCCGTCCGCGGCGGCTTTTTCCATGATGTTGTATATGATGTTGTATCCGACGAGGTCGTTACTGCTGTCAACGTCATCACCGGTGTTTATTATCAGGTCGACCCCCTTCATGGCCCAGTACGTGTAGGCGCTGTCCGTGGCAACAACGCTGTGAAGGGGAATCGGGTTGGAACACATCTTCTCAAGCTGGTAGACGTCGCGCTGGAAGTACGGACCGCAGACGAAACCGATCTTGGCACTGCTCGTGACGTGGGTATCGCTGACCCATGCCACCCTCAGAACCTTGGGCCACTGTTTGTACACTCTCAAACCGTTTGGTAGGACCAGTGTGCCTTTGTTGGTCTTTATCAGGAGGAAGTACTCATCCGGAACCACGTTCTCTGGAACCTTAACGGTCACGATGTTTCCGCTGGTTCCCGTTATTTCAAGGTTGTACGGACCGTGGAGAACTGAAACCGCTTGAACCCCCTCAACGCTCACCCCCTCCTTGACATGGAGTGAGAAGCTGCCCCCAGGCAGGGCAAATGCGGGCACCGCAGGGGCGGGCTGCTGGAGGTAATGGCTGTAGGTGGTGTCGTACTGAGCCGCGCTTGCTGGTACTGCTCCGAGAAGGGCAATAACCCCCATTAAAATGGCAAGACTTGCGATTAACCGCTTGACCATGGTATCACCAAATAATATGGAAAGATGGGGCGGTTAAAAGTTTTCCCGTTGCCCATCAATACGGGGGTTTTCTGAGTTTTTCATTATGTACTCGGCAACCTCCGAGTGTCCCCCGAGTTTCCTGTACTCCCCATACAGCAGTTTTATTTTCTTGGAGAGATCTGGGTCTCTGGAAACAGTAAATCTTGTGAAATGAACCGCCATCTCCAGGAGCATGAAATCCGCCCTGCTCAACGGGAGCTGACGGAGTGAGCCCCCTATCCTACCGGAGGGAACGAACCTCCCCAAGAGCACCTCACTCTCACCGATCTCGTCCTTCCACACTGCCAGCTCGTAGTTCACATCTCCATAGCAACCGGGGAGGCCTGCTATCCACCTAAACCCACCGCCTCCCTCAAATTTGACGTCAATAGGCAGGTTGAGAGCCGCCTTCACGATAAGTTCAACGTCGTTCGTTATCTGTATTGACGCTCGTGGCTTCATCAGAAGGTCTCGGAAGCTCCTGCCCGGGAATAGTTTAAATCTGAGAACGTTGCCTTCTCTGACAACTCCGATTGGAGTGACGTTTGAGGTGGTCACCAGGAGAACCTCGTAAACCTTTCCCTCCTCCATCGAATTCAACATGCTATCACCAAGAAGAATAAGAGAGGGGGTTTAAAGTTGCTGCTTGGGGAGGACGATTATATCGTCCTTCTCTATGTAGAACGTGACGGGCTTTGTGGGTTTTAGGCCTTCCAACCCTCTGTCGCTTATGGTTCTCGCTATGAGCCTCGTCTCTCCGAAGAGACCGATCACTTCAACGAAGAAGCCGTAGTACTCCACGAGGTCGACGGTGCCTGTTAGGGAGACCCCATTCTCCACCTGGTTGAGCCTTATCCTCTCCGGCCTTATGACGAGAACCACGTCATCGCTGTTGTCGGTGTAGTGGAGGCCTTCCATGCGGAAGCTCTCGAACTCCACTGTGACGCGGTCACCGTTCCTCTCGACAACCTTGGCCGGAACTACGTTAGTTTTGCCCATGAACGAAGCGACGAACTCCGTTCTCGGGGTCTCGTAGATCTCCTTCGGCGTTCCGACCTGCTCGACGGTTCCGACGTTCATGACCGCGATCCTGTCGCTTATTGCCATGGCCTCCTCCTGGTCATGGGTGACGTAGATGACGGTGATGCCCAGTTCGCGCTGGATTCTCCTGATTTCCGAACGCATCTCAAGGCGGAGCTTTGCGTCGAGGTTGCTGAGTGGCTCGTCCAAGAGGAGAACCTTGGGTTCGACAACGAGGGCCCTGGCTATTGCGACACGCTGCTGCTGCCCACCGGAGAGCTGGGTCGGATAGCGGTTCTCGAAACCCTTGAGCTTGATCAGTTCAAGTGCCCACTCGACTTTCTTTCTTACCTCTTCCTTTGGCATCCCCTTCAGCTTGAGGCCGTAGGCGACGTTGTCGAAGACGGTCATGTGGGGCCAGAGCGCATAGTTCTGGAAGACAAGGACTGCTCCCTTCTGGTGTGATGGGAGGTACGTCACTTCTTCGTCCCCGAAGTATATCTTTCCGCTGTCCGGGTACTCCAGACCCGCTATTATCCTCAGTGTCGTTGACTTTCCACAGCCGCTGGGACCGAGCAGTGTGAAGAGCTCCCCGTGCTTTATGTCAAGGTCGATGCCCTTGAGGGCAACCGTCTCTCCGAAGGTTTTAACGATGTTTTGAAGCTTAACCTCAACCATCTCAACCACCTCATGTAAGGCCTATGAACGAGTACCTCTGTTTTGTTATCACGTTCGCAATGACTATGGCGAGTATCTGTACTAGCATGAGGAAGACACCCAGAGCCGCCGCGAGGCTGGCACTTCCGACGGCTCCCATGATGAGCTCCCTCATCTTGGCCGTTATCGGATACCACGTGGAGTTGATGGAACCAAGGGTGATGCCGACGCTTGTTTCGCTCATACAGTATACGAAGCTCAGCATGGCTCCTCCGAGCAGGTTCAGGAGTATCATAGGTATGAGGATGCTCGTGAGGGCCTTCCATCTCCCCGCTCCAAGGTTCACCGCTGCCTCTTCAAGGGAAACGTGTACCTGCTGGATCCCCGCGGAGATGGAGCGGGCTGCGAAGGGCAGGCGCCTTATGGAGTACGCTAGTATCAACGCCGCCCCCGGGAAGAAGGCGAGCAAGTTGGTTGGATCCAGTATCGTCCCCTTGAACGGCGGAACCGTGGAGAAGAAGAAGAAATAGCTCATGGCGATGACTATCCCCGGAACCGCTATGGGTATCGTTGCGAGGCTGTCGAGGACAGGTGCGAGTTTGGCCTTCTTGAACCTCCCGGCGGCGTATGATGCGGTGAGGGAGAGCAGTAGGATTATCGCTATGGCTACCGTTGAATATATAAGACTGTTCTCGATAACCCGGACTATGTCCGGTTGAGTCATGAGGGCCTTCATGTTGGCCAGGGTGAATCCCTCGGGCCACGTCCCGTACCACCTCCTGGAAAACGCCAAGAGAACGACACCGATCTGCGGGAAGATGGTGATTAGAAGGAGCGGTACAACCACCAGGTATATAATCGCCGCCTGCCATCCCTTTGGCTTTGCCACCCTTGGCTTCCATCTGCCGCCCTTGCTGAGCATGGCGTACTGCTTCATGCCGACGTACCAGCGTATTGTCAGGAACATTATGAGGGCAATCGTGAGCATGATGAGACTCAAAGCGGCCATCTGGGGATTCCCAATTGCAAACCCTGAAACGAACGAGCTGTATATCTGGAAGGACATGAGTTTTTTGGCTATGGCGGTTCCCTGGAATACTATGGGCGCGGCGAGGTCCTCAAGGCTGAATATTCCAACGAGGGTGGCACCAGCCGCGATTCCCGGGAGGGCCAGCGGAAACGTTACGGTTCTGAAAAGGTGGAACCCCCGGCTGCCCAGGTTCTCGGCCTGCTCCTCAAGGGAGGGGTCGATGTTTATGAAGCTGGCGTAGGCGTTGAGGTACACGATTGGGTAGTACGTTATTGACTGAGCTATGATGACACCCACGAGTCCGTCTATCCATATCGGGTGTGGGAACAGGTGAAGGTGCTGGTAGAATATCCAGTTTATTAGGCCGTTGGGGAGGAACATCTTCTTAACGACGACGACGTTGACGAACGGAGTCACGAGAAGCGGTACGAAGAGGAGTATCCTCATGATGTTCTTCCCGGGAAAATCGTACCTGGCCATCACAAAGGCAAATGTCACACCCAGTATCGTCGTCAGGAGCATGACCGTCAGGGACACTAGGATCGAGTTTATGACCACCCCAAAATCCCAGCCTGAGAGGTAATAAACCGTCTGGTTACCCTGCTGGATGGTCGTCACTAGGGAACCCTCGGGGTGCAACGGATTGAAGTAGTATGGTGACCCGAAGATGCTCTTGAACCAAAAGAGGGATATGTGTCCGTGGTAAAGGAAAGCCGTTAGGAGCATCACGAGCACTGGTATTATTAAAAACGCTATCAGGTAGATAAGCGGGAACAGGAAAGAGGATATAACGACAGCATCCGGCATTGGGGTTCCGAAAAACCTTTCAACCCACTTGTTGACCGCCATGATCTTGACCTCCTCTGGATTTTTCATGCATCACGCACATGCCTACGGTTTTTGATGACCTGAGTTTTAAAGGTTTCTGCAAAGCTCGTTTAAAAATTCAACCCCGACTCATCTCCCCGATGTACCCCGCGGGTCTAAACGCAGAGATGTCAAAAAACTGGGGTAAAGCACTGAAAATTGAAGGAAAAATGGAAACAATTCGTCAGCCGCTCATTGACTTGAGGTCGCTGAGGACCTTGTTGTACTTCTTCTGAGCAGCGGTCCTCCACTCCTGCATGATCTGGCTCTGGAAGCTGGCGTCTGTGGATATCTTGTCGTTTATCTTGGCCGCGTAGGCCTCTGTGAATGTAACGGTCTTCCCCGTGAGCGGGTCCTTGAACTGGATCGGTGCGGTAAGCTCGTTTTCAAGCTGTTTGAACTGGCTCTCGCTTATCTTTCCACCCTTGTAGGCCTTGACTATTGCAGTCCAGGCCTGGTGGAGCGGCCCGTTAACGTCTATGAGTGTTGCTTTGAAGTAATACTGGAGAGAGTTGACGGTTTTAAGGGCTTCGTTGTCGTTGAAGGGTATCCCCTTGCTGGTGAGGGCTATCTGGTAAGCCTTGAGGAGGGCGGGTCTGGCCTGTCCGTAGGTCTTGCCCGCGAACTTGCCGTTGAAGAGAACCTTGGAGTACTCCTGGGTTATGGTCTGGTTAAAGATACCGCCCCATATCGGGAGCCTGTTGATGTCCGGACTCATCCAGACGGCCTGACCCTGGGTGAGGACCCAGTAGATGAAGGCCTGCGCGGCCTCTGGATGCTTGCTGTACTTGAGAAGCGCAATCGGGTCACCGTTGATGATGCTCTCACCCTGCGGGATGACGTAAACACAGTTCGGGTTCTGCTTCATAGCGGTGTAACCATAGAAGTCGATGGTGTTTCCGGCGGCAATCTCACCGTTGATGACGGCGTCCCTGACGGCATCACTCGCCTCATATATCTTGGAGTTGGCGGCGATGAGGGTCATCACACGCCAGCCCTGGTCCCATCCGAAGGCCTGAAGTATGATCTGGTATATCCTGGTGTTTGAGGTACTTCTGGTTGGGTCGGCGATTCCGTACTGCGGCGGGTTAACCGCCCAATCGGGGGTCGCGAGATCTTCCCATTTGTTGGGGAATGGAAGGTTCCACTTCTGGAGTTCTTTCTTGTTGACGGTAAAACCGAAGGACGACAGGGCCGCCGCGATCCAGTAGACCTTGGTGCCGTTCTTTCTGATCATCGGCATGCCCGCGAGGCTCTCGGGTATCTTGGTCCCGATGAGGCTGAGAACCTTCTGGTTGGTTATGGGGACTAGGTACCCCATCTTGTACATGTCATCGAACAGCGTTGGACCTCCGCCCCAGCCGACGTCGGCACCCTGCTTGATGTACTGCGGCCACAGTGCCTCAGGAACGCCTATAAACTTGAGGCCGGTTATGTGGTACTCCTTGGCTATCTCGCTCTTCAGGAAAGTCTGCTTGACCTTGTACTGGATGGTTGCGTCGTGTCTGGTCACAATAACCAGTGTTATGCCGTTGGAGCTCTGGGTGGCGGTGCCGCTTGAGCCGCTACTTGAGCTGCTTCCACTGATGCAGCCGCTGGCTACTACGCTCAATCCCAACACCAGAACGAAAAACAGGGCCATGAACTTCCTCTTCATGTGAATCCCTCCTGGGAAGTTAGGAAGGTTCTTTAAAAAATGCTGTGGTTCAACTATAAAAATAAAGGAAAGGTCGTCACTTCTTCCTCCTCAGCAGGAGTGGAAGTACCGCCAGTCCAACTATCAGAGCCGGACCGCAGATTCCTCCACCGGAGGTCCCCTCCTTCTTGGTCATCTCAAGGCTCCACTCAAAGACGTTGGTTATGACGGTCGGACCGTCGAGGTTGACACCGTAGTACTGGCTGGCCCACATGGGCTCGTAGCCGCCGATCGGGGTCTCACCGCTGACGATGATAACATCGGGGTTCTTTCCACTGAGCTTGACTATCTGGGCGGCTATGATCGGGAACTCGCCTGTCTGGCCGGCCTGGTAGGCGTTTCCAGCGGGGGCGTTGTTCTCTGTGATATCCGAACTGGCGTTGCTATGGACTATAACGTAGGTATCGGCTGGCTTAACGTTGGTGTTGAGTGGGTGCCAGTTTCCGCTCCCGTCCTTGCCGTCAATCCAAGCGACGACGCCAGGACCGTGGGCGAGGATCCTTCCACCGTACTTGAGGTTCTGGGTGAGAATGCTCCTCTTCGGTGTGTCCTTCCATGGGTCGTCAAAGGCGACGACACGGTAGGACTTCCCACCCGCGTTGCTGACGGCGTCCTCAACGGAGGTGAGGTCAACGCGCAGGTTGGTTATGTTTAGCTGGTCGAGGAGGCTGTCGACGAACTGCTGGGTCTTGGCACCGTTTCCGTAGTCGCTGTCACCGGCTATCCAGAGGACGTGGCCACCCTCCTGAAGCCACTGTTTTATGGCCTTTATCTCCGAAGGAAGGAACGGGCTCGTGGGCTGGCCGAGAACGAGTATCGAAACGTTGTTGTTCTTGAGGGCGTCGTAGGTTATCTGTCCCCCGAGGTCCTTGATTCCAAGCTCGTCCTCATATTTGGTGTCGCCGAAGTAGACGAAGGTGTACTGGGTCAGGGTCTCGACCATTCCAGCCGTCAGGGTTTTGTTCTTGTAGGTCACAGGCAGGAGACCCTTGGGGTTCTCCCCATGTATGAGATCAACCGCTATCACTGGCTTTCCGGTTGTTGCAGCGCTGGCCATTGGTGTGGCAAAGACACCAAAAAGAGACAGCAGCACGAGGGCCGCCATTAGTATAGCAACCTTCTTCATGGTATCACCTGCCTATGTAACGCTTTAGAAGTTATAAATCTTATGAATCCTAACTTTAACAAGCCAGAAAAACTTCCGCAAAGTCCTTAAAGGCTTGCACCGTTTTGCCCTCAGGTGGTGAGCATGGATATTGAGAGAAGGATAGAGCTCATTAAGAGAAGGCCCACGGAGGAGCTTCTGACGGAGGAGAACCTCAGGCACCTGCTTGAAGTCGGCGTTCCAATGCAGCACTACATCGGGTTCGAGATAAGCGGTTACATTCACCTCGGAACCGGGCTTATGGCTGGAGCGAAGATAGCCGACCTCCAGAAGGCTGGAATCAAGACGAGGATATTCTTAGCGGACTGGCACAGCTGGATAAACGACAAGCTCGGTGGAGACCTCAAGGTCATTCAGAAGGTCGCGCTGAGTTACTTCAAGGAGGGCATGAAGCAGAGCATAAAGGTCATGGGCGGCGACCCGGAGAAGGTCGAGTTCGTTCTCGCGAGCGAGATACTGGAGAAAGGCGACTACTGGCAGACGGTCATAGACATATCCAAGAACGTTACCCTCGCGAGGATGATGCGCTCGATAACGATAATGGGTCGCCAGATGGGAGAGGGGATAGACTTCGCCAAGCTTATCTACCCGGCGATGCAGGTGGCTGACATCTTCTACCAGGGCGTCACGATAGCCCACGCCGGAATGGATCAGAGGAAGGCCCACGTCATAGCGATTGAAGTCGCTCAAAAGCTGAAATATCATCCCCTTGAGTGGAAGGGGGAGAAGCTCAAGCCTGTGGCTTTACACCACCACCTCCTGCTCGGCCTTCAGGAACCGCCGGTCTGGCCGATAGAGGACGAGGAAAAGTTCAAGGAGCTGAAGACCCAGATGAAGATGAGCAAGAGCAAGCCTTACTCGGCGGTCTTCATCCACGACACGCCGGAGGAGATAAGGCAAAAACTCAGGAAGGCCTTCTGTCCGGTCAGGGAGGTCAGGTACAACCCCGTCCTCGACTGGGCGGAGTACATAATCTTCCGGGAAGAACCAGTCGAGTTCACAATCCACAGGCCGACCAAGTTCGGCGGCGACGTTACCTACACGACCATTGAGGAGCTCAAGAGGGACTTCGCCGAGGGCAAGCTCCACCCGCTCGACCTCAAGAACGCGGTGGCAGAATATCTCATTGAGCTCCTCAAGCCCGTCAGGGACTACTTCGAGAAGAACCCGGAGCCCCTTGAGCTGATGCGGGAGATAAAGATCACCCGCTGATTTTTCCTTCCCTTTTAGCTGGTGGAGCCGATGCCGGGGATAGACGAGAAGGATAGGGAGATACTCAGAATCCTCCGGAAGGAGGGCAGGATAACCCTCACAGAGCTCGGGAAGAGGGTTAGCCTGTCCCCGGCGAGCGTGAAGAACAGGGTAGAAAAGCTGGAGAAGCTCGGGGCAATTAGGGGCTACTCAGCCATCGTTGACCCGGCTTTTCTGAATGAATTTATTCAGGCCCTCTTTGAAGTCCGTTTATCCGTCGATGATAGGAGCGTCGATGGGATCCTCAGGAGGATTGCTTCCTTGGACAATGTCTGCGGGGTCTACCGCAGGACCGGAGAGAATCAGGTTTTGATAAAGGCCCATTTTAGGGACATCACAGGGGTGAAGGAGTTCGCGGGCCTTTTAAAAAGGAGGTACTTTGGAAAGAACCTTGAGAGGGTCGAGGTAACGATAATCCTGGATTCATTTAAGGACAACTGGGTTAAGCTCTGGTGATTCTGATGCTCTTCGTTGTGAGGCCCGGCAGGAAGAAGAAAGAGCTTGAGGCGTTCTTCATCGAGAATGAACCTGAAAAGCTCACCGCGATGAAGAACCTGAAGGCCGATGCGATATATCGCTTCATAATGCATGAGGGAAGGCTCTTTAAGGTCCTTGAGGGGAGCAGCTACCGAAACCCAAAGGAGATGGAGAAGCTCCTCCGCGGGGCGAGACTCGTTCTGGTGAACGCGGACGAGTGGGAGGACTACTTTAAGCGCAGGCTCCAAAACAAGCGCGTTGAGAAGGCCGAGCTCTGCCGTCTCTGCCTCCTCGACGGCAGGATAACCGTCCTCACCGGGGGCAACCGCATTAAATATCACGGCGAGTACATCTGCGAGCGCTGTGCCGAGGACGAACTGAAGAGGGAACTCCGCTTCAGGTTCAAGAGCGTTGCCATGTTCGACCAGGCGAAGAAGCTCCTTGACCGGTTCAGGGACCTCGATAAGGTTCTTTACGCCTTTGACCCGCGCTTCGACCCGACGAGGCACCCGGAGATAACCAAGTGGGACGAGCTGAAGGCCAAGCATCTCAGGGTAGAGAAGGTAAAGGTTGACGAGCTCCCGCTTCCCGGGAAGTTTAAATTCGTTCTCAAAGCTGAAGGCGTTAACGAACTTCTCCCGGTCCAGAGTTTGGCTGTAAAGAACGGCCTCCTTGAGGGCGAGAGTCTCCTTGTGGTTTCAGCCACTGCGAGCGGTAAGACCCTCATCGGTGAGCTGGCGGGAGTTCCAAAGGCTATGAAAGGAAAAAAGCTCCTCTTCCTCGTCCCCCTCGTTGCCTTGGCGAACCAGAAGTACGAGGACTTCAAGCGGCGCTATTCTAAACTCGGCCTCCGCGTGGCGATAAGAGTTGGCATGAGCCGCATAAAGACCCGGGACGAGCTGGTTGTGGTTGATACTGGGATAGATGCGGACATAATCGTTGGAACCTACGAGGGAATAGACTACCTCCTCCGCGCCGGCAGGAAGATAGGAAACGTTGGAACCATAGTTATAGATGAGATACACACCCTGGACGACGAGGAGCGCGGGCCGAGGCTGGACGGTTTAATAGCTCGCTTAAGGAGGCTTTACCCAGATGCCCAGTTCATAGGCCTGAGCGCCACCGTCGGGAACCCCGACGAGCTGGCCAGAGAACTCGGGTTGAAGCTTGTCCTGTACGACGAGAGGCCGGTGGATCTGGAGAGGCACATAATCATAGCGAGGAACGAGAGCGAGAAGTGGCGCCACATAGCGGTTCTCTGTAAAGCCGAGGCGATGAGGAAATCCCCGCAGGGCTACAGGGGGCAGACGATAGTCTTCACCTTCTCGCGCAAGAGGACGCACGAGTTAGCCGCCTACCTCACGAGCAAAGGCCTTAAAGCCAAGCCCTACCACTCCGGCCTGCCCTACAAGCAGAGGAAGCTCACCGAGATGGAGTTCTTAGCGCAGAGGTTGGACGTTGTCGTTACCACAGCGGCTTTGGGGGCTGGCGTTGACTTCCCAGCCTCCCAGGTAATCTTCGAGAGCCTCGCGATGGGCAACAAGTGGCTCACCGTCAGGGAGTTCCACCAGATGCTCGGAAGGGCGGGAAGGCCCCTCTACCACGAGAAGGGCAGGGTCTACCTCATCGTCGAGCCAGGGAGGAAGTATTCCGCCCAGATGGAAGGCAGCGAGGATGAGGTTGCATTCAAGCTCCTTACCGCACCGATTGAGCCCGTCATCGTCGAGTGGAGCGACGAGCTGGAGCAGGACAACGTTCTGGCCCACTCCTGCGTCTTCAACCGCCTCGACGTCATCGAGGATGTCCAGTCCAGATGCCTCGGTGCCAACCAGAGCGCGGAAAAGGTTCTCGAAAAGCTTGGGGAGTTCGGCTTCGTCCGGCTCAGGGGCTCTTTAGTTGAGGTCACGCCCTACGGGCGAGCGGTCAGCATGAGCTTCCTCCTGCCCAAGGAGGCGGCGTTCATAAGGGACAACCTCGGAAAGAAGCCGGCCCGGTGGATAGCAGTCAAGCTCCTGCCCTTCGAGAACCTCTACCTTAGCGGAACCCTCCAGAGGGAGCTTGAGGGCGCAGTTAGGGGAAGGCTGAGTGCAAACGTCTTCTCGCCGAGCTTTGCCTCAATACTCGATGAACTGGATAAAGTGATTCCCGAGCTCAGTCCGAACGCCGCCGAGAAGCTCTTCACTATTTACCAGGAGTTCTTCATGTGTCCCGAGGAGGACTGCACCGACTACGCGATGGAGCGCGTGAGCGATATGATAATCGAGCTGAGGAGAAACGGCAAACACCCGACCCAGATAGCTGAGCACTTCAGGAAGGTCTACGGGCTGATAGTCTATCCCGGGGATGTCTTCACGTGGCTTGACGGCATCGTGAGGAAGCTCGAGGCGATAGAGAGGATAGCTAGGGTCTTCCGCGTGAGGAACGCCGAGGAGGAGGCCAAGCCCCTTAGAAGGGAAATTGAGGAGGGCAGGATGATACGCCGGGATTACGGGGACAAGAGGGGGTATCAAAGGCCTGCAAGCCATAGAGACCAAAGAAAAAGGGGAACACAGGACCAGGCCCAGTGAAGGGCGGAAGGAAGAGGAAAAAGGAACGGCTGAATGCTCAGCCTCCTATCTGCATCACCATTTGCGCCGGATCCCTTACCGCGGGTCCCAGTCCAAGGATATATATGGCCAGGTACCAGTACTTTCTCTCTTCCTCATCTGGCACGAGGTACCTGAGACCGTAGTAAACCGCTATCAGTATCACCGTTATCCAGGGGTAGTAGACGTAGGCTCCGAACCAGTCCACCAGGTGGTGCTCTATCCAGTGAACCTCGTAGTAACCGTAGAAGTGGATGGCAACCACGGTTGACCCCATGTCGTAGAGATGTGCCAGTACGGGATAGAGGTACATCCGGTCAAAGGGCCTCCATCTATAGAACGCCAGAACGAGGGCCCAGCTGATGAATGTGTGCAGGAGCGTTAGCCCGTAGGGTTCCCAGCTCTTTGCGTGGGTGAAGAGAAGGTAGTTCGCCCATAGCGCAAGGAGGGTGCCCCACCCAACGGTGACCTTTGGGTACATCTTCGTCTTCGCGTCTATCACGAGCGCGGGCACTATGAGAATGAACGCGGTGAAGAAGATTCCCGGCGTCAGAATCCACGGGTTCTCCGGCAGGACACCGCCGTCCACAAGTGCCCTCACCGTGGCGCCGAAGACGACCATGGGCGTGACGGCCCAGAACAACCTCTCATCAACCTTTATCTTGAGGGGTTTTATTATATACCTGTATGAGTATATGACACCGAGTCCAAATAGGAACGCGTACAAAAACGTGTTAACGGCGTTGTATCCGCTGCGGGTATACATGGGTGTTATGAAGTACTGATTGAGGAAGTTCCACAAGGATTCGAGCATTCCCATCCCCCCATTAACTCGGCCGCCCCCTTTAAAAGTTCTCCCCTCGAAATCTATAAAAGGAATGGACGACTATATCCCAGCGATTAAGATGCCGGTATTCATAAAGCCATCCGATATTCAATTGAGGGAGGTCAAACCGTTCGACGCGTTTCCCCTGGGATTTTCCGAAGGCAGTTTATCGGCCCTTCTTTTTGGAGATGAGCTTTCAAAGGCCCTCTTCATGCGGGGCATCATTTCCTCGGTCCCCTCCGAGACGGGGATATATAACATCGGACCGGCCGGGTTGATTCCCCCGAAGGGTCCCTTGGGTGGCACCGAGAACCTATACCTTGGCAGGGTGTACTCCCTCGATGAACTGGTCTCGGCACTGGGCCTCGTTGAGGAGGCCTCTATCGTCGTTGTTAGTGGATTTTCGGCCCTGCTTAACAGGAACGTGGAGGGGCTTGTTGAGACGCGGCGTATCGCCGATGAGAGAGGCCTGACCCTGATCCTCACACACGAAACAATGGAGATGAACGAACTCAACCTTCCCGCGGAGTTCACCGAGCACTTCCTGCTCCCAGGGCTGTTCGATTCCCTCATCGTTCTAAGAACGAACTCATACCGCGGCCACTACCGCCTGAACATAACCATCCTGAAGGCGCCACTGGACGCCGTATCCGCCCTAGGTGACCACTCCATCCCCGCGGACTCCCTGGTCAAGCCCCTTCTGAAACTCATCCGTGAATGATGATGTGCCCCATCCCAAGGCCGTAACGGATGTACAACGCCGCTGCTAGAAGGAGTAGAACGGTCGCCATCGCCGCGTAATCACGACGTTCCATCCGTATGTCATGGAGGAACGTTCTCTTTTTGCTCGCGCCAAGTGCCCTGCTCTCAAGGGCTATGCTGAGTTCGTGGGCTGTTTTTAGGGATGAGATAAGGAGGGGAATGAGAACAACCGTCGTTTTTCGGATCCTCGTTATCATGTTCCCCTTTTCCATCTCCCACCCCCTGCTCTTCTGTGCGTCCATGATGTTGGTTGCCAGGAGATACAGCGTTGGAATGTAGCGTAGGGCTATGCTTACTGTCAGACCGAACTCGTAGGGCAGGCCTAACCTAACAAAGCCGAGGATCAGGTCCCTCTGCTGGGTCGTCATCAGCAGGAGAAAAGTAACGAGGGCGAACGTGAGGAGTCGAAAGCCGAAGGAGATCCCAAACAGAAGTCCCCTCAGCCGCGGGGTGTAGATTATGGGCCACAGGATCACGGTGATCATGGAAATTGGGAAGATGGGTTTCAGGAGCTTCAGCTGCTCCTTTATCCCTGTTCTTCCCAGGAACCTTCCTCCGAACAGGATGAGGAAGAACAGTCCCATCAGCACCGCAGGATCGTTAAAGAGCAGCATGGCAGCTATTCCTGCGCCACTCCCCACTATCTTGACGCGTGGGTCGAGTCTGTGAAGGAGTGAATCTCGCTCTACATAAAATGAGTACATCATCCCCCATCGCCCCGAATGGCGTCTATGAGTTCGTGGGAGTCCCTCACAAATCCAACGCCCAGTCCCTCGCTTATCCTCAGCAGCTCCGGTTTGACAAGGGCGTATCCCTTGAGTTCCATCTTGAAAAATTCCTCAACGGGACCGTCGAAGATCTTCTCACCCTCAAAAAGCAACACAACTCTGGACGCCACCTCCAGAACCAGCTCCATGTCGTGGGTGATGAGGAGGATCCCGTGTCCTTCCGAGTGGAGCCTTTCGATGACCTCAACAACGCTCCTCGTGCTTTTAGCGTCCAGTCCCGTAGTCGGTTCGTCGAGGATTATATAGCGTGGTCTCATGGCCAGAATGCACGCTATGGCCAGCCGTTGCTTCTCTCCCCCGCTGAGCGAGTAAGGTGTCCTCTCCTCGTAGCCTTCAAGATTGACTGCCTTAAGCGCCCACTCAACACGTCCATCTATCTCCTCTTCACCTAACCCAAGGTTTCTTGGACCAAAGGAGACTTCCTTATAAACCGTCTCCTCAAAGAACATGTTCTCAGGGTTTTGAAAGACGTAGCCAACCTTCCTTGAAATTTCGGCGACGGTGCTTTCTCGCGTATCCAGACCATCAACCGTTACCCTGCCACGGTTCGGTTTAAGCAAGCCGTTCAGGTGTTTGGCAAGAGTCGTCTTTCCAGAGCCGTTGGGGCCAACTAGGGCAACGATTTCGTTTTCCATAGTGAAGTTTATTCCCTTCAGGGCAATCCTTCCGTTTTCGTATATATGCCAGATATTCTCTGCCCTCAGCATCACCTACCAGTCACCGTCAGCAGCTTAAAAAAGTTCCCACCAGGGTCATTGGCGTGAAAATGATGCCAGTCCTAGCTTTGGTTTTTTCACGGGCCACATGGGTCGGCTCCCCAACCGGAACCGTTTTAAACATCGGGATGTTCCCCGTCCCGGTGATGGGATGGACTCCCGAGAGGTTGCATACGCCGCCCTCTTCATTGCCCTGACTGCGGTCGGTGCGTGGATAGAGATTCCCATCGGTCCCGTTCCTGTGACTCTGCAGGTTTTGATGGTTCTGTTGGCCGGTTTGCTTCTCGGGGCACGGCTCGGTTTTGTGACCGTTCTGCTCTATGTCCTGGCGGGGGCGGTTGGCTTTCCTGTGTTCAGCGGTTTTTCGGGCGGTTTTGCCCACCTTTACGGCCCGAGCGGGGGCTACATAATCGCTTTTCCCCCTGCCGCGTACGTTGCCGGCCTGTTCGCCGAACGCTGGGAGGATGTTAGAGGATATCTGCTCGGCTCCCTTCTGGCTGTAGGCCTGATATATCTTCTGGGATGGCTTCGCCTTGGTTTTTTCATGGCGGGGGACTTCAGAAGGGCGTTCGAGCTTGGCGTGTTACCCTTTGTGCCGTTCGATATCCTAAAGGCTATTGTGGCCGTGGGAGTTGCAAGGCGGGTGAGAAAAATGGTGGAATTGATGTGATGGCTCACCAGTCGGCCATCGCATCGTTGAGTATCTTTACGGCCTGCTTCTGATGAAGCGCCGCCTTTCTCAGGTCTATGAAGATGTAGATTCTCGGGAAGTTTGCCACAACCGGGCCGTACTGACTTGCGTTGGCGTAGTAATCAGCGGCTGTCTCGTTTTGGATGGCCGCCAGCCCCAGGGTCTCGTTGTCCATTCCCCCTGCAACGGCCTCTTTGTACAGGGAGTTGTATCTCTCAAGGTTCCGGTGGTACTGGACGTAGTAGTAGAAGTTGAAGAGCATTATGTTGAGGCCCTTCGCCGTTGGAACCGGTTGCTGCGGACCGACCTTTGAGTAGTCCAAGTTGGCGAGGATCATCTCCCGGTAGAACTCCTGCCATTCAGGCCCTTTTCTGGCAACGCTGTATTCCAGAGTCAAACCGGTGACGAAAACCCTGCCGTTCCCGAGGGTGTATATCGCGGTACTTGGCTTGCCGTAGTCTGGGCTTCCGGTGGGTGCCTGGACGGTTATTATCTCTGCATCGGCCGGGAGGCCGACGAAGTAGCCGTGGCTGGCGTAGCTGCTGTAAAGCGTCGTGTTGTTGGCTATCACATAATCGTAGCTCGAATAGCTCCGCACTATCGTGACGTTCCTTGGGAGGGGTGTCGTCCAAAGCCCTCCGTTCCATCCCCAGTTGGCGGCATGGATCTCAAGAACCTTCCCGGCCCTCACGTACTCTTCCAGCTTGCCCATCTGGAGCCCTATCTGGTCGTAAAAGCTCTGGGGCTGGTCGCTGATGAGGATAATCATATCATACGCGTCTATGAGCTCTTGGGCCGTTTTGTTCTGGAGCTCAGTACTCGTCATGACATCGTACGGGACGCCCATGTTGTTGAGGGTGTCCTCGACCGCCGGTGAGTTCCATGCATCCACGTTCTTCAGTATCAGCACGTTGTATCCGCTCAGCGGTTTTGCAGAAACGGCGGGGGGCCCTAACACCGCCATCAAACTAAACAGTACTAGCAGCGAGAGCGCTGCGCTCAGAATTTTTTTCATAATAAATCTCTCCTTTTGGTCCGAACCGGGCAGAAGAACCTGTGGAGCCCTACCCTTAATATACTGTAGGTCTTACACTATTTAAGTATTCTCGCATTAATTTGGGAAATCTCCAAAGTGAATTTGCATCACAGCTTCCTAAGGGTCTCGGCCGCGAATCTAACGTCAAAGGAGTTCCTCACTCTGAAAAAGCTCAGCGTCACCTTGGGGTTCCTCTTCGCCAGCTCCTCAATGGGCAGCGGTTCGTAGTCGAGGAGCTCTGCTATTCTGCGCAGGTTCCTGTAGCCCTCTGCCAGCACCGCTTCTATGGCGTCCATGAGGGCATCGGGCTCGTAAATTGCGTGCGTGACCTCCGCCGTCCCGTCCTTCCAGATCGGTATCAGTGCCTCCGGCTCGTTCTCGTAGAACAAGCCTGTTAAATAGTTCACCAGGAAGGGCATTATCAGGGGCATGTTGCCCTCGGCCAAGAAGAACGGCTCTCTGGGCAGGGCTTTCAGGAGGGCCTCCATCCTGCTCCTCATGGAAACGGGAAGGGGATTCGAGACGTGGAGGGAATAAGTTTTGAGCTTGTCCCTCCGAACTACCGTGATGACTTCGTCTATCCTCTTGCTCATTAGAAGCCTTCTCTCGGTGAGCTTAACAACCGGCTCGTCCGCAACGGGGAGGGTGTAGTTCTCCCACCGCTTCTCCGGAAACGCCAGGATTACCCCGAGCATGATTGCCATCTCAACTCACCCTTTAAAAATTCAGCGTTTGAAATTTTGCATGCGTTTTGTTACTGGAGCCATTGGGCAAACACGAGGGATGCTTCCAACCATAGCTGGAACGCTCTTTGTGTTTGTTGGCGGAGCTATTAGAGCTCACCTCCGGAAATCAAGAATACCCACCCGAGTACTTCGAGGGGAGCAAGAACGTCTGGGACTACACGCTTTGATGCCCGTCTTATAATTTCAGCCTACCTTTCTTTACGCGTTTAAGGAGAAAGTTTTATAAGGTCTCTTCTGGATTCCAAACGGTGGTCGGGTGAAAAGAGTCATCTCAATGATTATATTAGTATTTCTTCTCATTCTTCCTCTCGTCACTGGTGCAACCTTGAAATGTCCCCCCAAAGCACCAACTCATAGAGTTGTTTGCAGGTTTAAAGGTAATGGGACGGGGGAGATTTATCTAAAGAGCGTTGATGGCTTACCCCCGAGAGCATACCTAATCACGATAAAGAACTCGGGAGGATACAAACACTCCATCAATGATGAGTGGGATACTTTCAAGCTTCCAGCCAATGTGAGTTTTAGCCCGGTGTCTGTCTTGGGCAGGATAAAAGATTACTACTTCTCCTTTGTCCCCGACTGGGTTCTGTTTAACAAGGAACACACATTTACGTTTGTTTTCATCGAAGAAAACGGAACTCAAAAAGAATTCGACGTACGTGTTTACCTTGAAGGAACGTCGAACTGGACTGAATTTAAAAAAGATTTGGAATGGATGATTATTTCCTTTTTATTCACCTGGTTCATCCTCTCTGCCCTTTTCGGAGTTCTCTGGCTCTTTAACAGACGTCTCACTCAGCGTCCCGTAAAATTCCAAATTGTGCCAACAACCAGCGGCTGGATTGCAGCTGTTATCTTCGGAATGTATCTTTCCCATCCCTTTATCTTTGGACTTCCCTACTACTTCGGAGGTGGGTCGAACCTGTGGGGGGACATAGTAACTGGGTGGAGTATTTGGGCTCTGGTGATGGTTGTTCCCTTTTACATTGGAAACTACTTACTGATACCCATCCACCTTAAGAGCACAGCTTATCACAAGCCCCTCCCGGTGCTTAAGAAAAGAAAATTAGCATTCTGTTCCGGGCTTGTTTGGATTATTGTTCCCCTTCTGCTGATCTCAGGAGCACTGGACTCAGAGATTAAAAGCCTTCTCCTCATGTCCTTTGCCGGGGCTTTTGCGGTCTTTACACATCACATTCTCAAAACCCTAAAGCCAGAAGGCGTCCTTTTCATAAACCTATCAATTGTGGGTTTTCTTACACTCAAATACCACCCGGATTTCGTATTCGTGGTCCTCTTGGTTATTCTCCTCTTCGTCGTTTACCTACTCCAGAGGGGGTGCTTCATCAAGTTCAACGAAGAGAAAGAACGCCTGATTGGGGAAATCTACGAGAAGGTCAAGTTGATCCAAGGCACCGAGAATTCAAAGAATTGAGGTGGCCAGTATGAGAACACTCCCTGTATTGATCTCCCTGTTAATGCTCCTGATCTCCCTTCCGTTCGTTGCTCCAATTCATGTGGATTGCAACAACACTGCTCATTATAATGAGGTTAGCGGGGGCTGGGTAGTGGAGTGCCACCTGGGTAACACCTCAGAAAATCTTGAATACCTGGCAAAGATTGGAAAGAGAACAACGGTCCCGAGAACAGTCAGCGGCAGCTCTTTTGAAGTCTGGATTCGCCCCTCTGAATTAGTCAACTTCTCCTCTTTAATACTATCGGACGCTGTGTTATCTAACACCAAGGTGCCCGTAACTGTTCATATTTTTAGTTACGACCCGAATGGGAGCTTCGAAATAACAATGAAGCACTTTGATGTTCACCTGGGAACACCTCTAAAAGTGTATGTGTTGTCCTCGATTTGGGGTGTCATGGCCCTAATACTGTTCTTAGGGACGGGCTACGAGAAACACGAGAGCGGCAGTAGTTTAGTTTCCAGTATACTCGGCATCCATTTAATATTCAGGGGAACGGAGGTGACCACACTTTCATCCATTATCCTCATCCCTTTTATACGATATTCCCTGCTAATACAAGAAAAGAGTGAGATCTCGCTTCTCGTCCTATCCGGACTCTCAGCACTCCTGTTATTCGAGAGCGGTTATGCTTTTGGACTGTATAAATCAAAATACCCGAAGGTCTCCTTCTACACAGGGCTCGGCTGGATTGCTGGCATTCCTATAGTGTTCAACTTTTTCTGGGATGATTTTCTGATTCCGTTTTTTGCAACGTTGATCCTGGCGATTCCAGTGGCAGTGGTAATCTGGAAGTACACCGAATTGCCATACTCCAGCTGCCACAAAGCCCTCACTCTGTTCAGGACATATTCCATACCCCTGGGCGTGGGGGTTGCATTAGTACTTGCACTTCAGTACACGACCGAGGAAACCCTTCCGCTGTTTGCTGTGTTCCTTGTCTCCTTGCTTCTCTACGCTTATGCATCAAAGCTCGCCTTCAATCGATTGGAGTGGGCAAAAAGAAAGTTCGACGAGGATATCGAGGGAATTAGAAAGAGGATGATTATGGGGTAATCTTCATCGAAGCTCTGGGCACAACCCCGCGGCACATTGCAATCGCGTTATTCCCTGGACTGATGGGGATGACCTGAACCAAAAGAAGGAGAGTTTGAGATACTTGGCTTACTCATTTGTATCCTCTTTGGGACCAATTGTTTATGCAGTCATTATACACATGCCTTCAACAGTGGATGCCTGCCCCTTTCCCCCTTAAGGAGTGTAACGGCTGGAACTCTGATTATTTTGCGACTTTCATGATCCTCAGTACCCTCTAGAGGGTACTAAAGGAGAGGGGTTAAAAAGGCACTAAACCTTCAGCCACCTCTCCATCCATTCCGCTATCAGCTCCAAGCGCTTTATCCTGTGCTTCGGCTTTCCGCCCCTGCTGAGGTCGTGGTTCTCGCCGGGGAAGATGGCCAGCTCAACGGTCTTTCCGAGGTATTTGAGCGCCGTGTAGAACTGGAGAGCCTCGGGGAGCCAGCACCGGTAGTCCTCCATCGAGTGGATTATGAGGAGGGGAGTTTCCACGTTCGGTGCGTACTTCAGCGGGCTCTTCTCCCAGTAGCCTCCCGTATTGCTCCACGGGTCGTCGCCTATCTGGTCGGGAGCGAAGTAATAGCCTATGTCCGTTGTTCCGAAGAAGCTCACCCAGTTCGAGATGGAGCGCTGGGTTACCGCCGCTTTAAAGCGCTTCGTGTGCCCCACAATCCAGTTGGTCATGAAGCCGCCGTAGGAGCCGCCGGTGACGCCAATTCTCTCCTCATCGATGAAGTCGAAGCGCTTTATGGCTTCGTCAACGACCTCCATTAAGTCCTGATAATCCCTCTCCCCATAGTGCCCCCTTATATCGGCGAACTCCTCACCGTAGCCGTCGCTTCCCCTCGGATTTGAGAATATCACCACGAAGCCTTTCGCTGTTAAAACGTGGAACTCGTGCATGAAGGAGTAGCCGTAGGCTGTCTTCGGTCCTCCGTGAATCTCAAGCACGGCAGGATACTTTTTGCCCGGCTCAAAGTCAACGGGCTTCATAATCCACGCGTCAATTTCAACGCCGTCGCTGGCCTTGACCTTGAAGTGCTCCGGCTTCGAGAGTTTGTAGTCCTTAATCCATCCGTTGAAGTCCGTAACCTTCTTTTCCTTCCCGTCACGGAGAACGTAGAGCTCCGTTGGAGTGACCGCGTCCTGGGCGGTGACGGCTATGTAGTCCCCGATGGCAAAGCTCTCGACGCTTCTATTACCACTGATGACACGCTCGATTCTCCCCTCAAGGTTTACCCTGAAGAGGTTCGCCCTCGGGCCATCCGTTGCCACGTAATAAACCCAGCCGTCCCTGAAAACCAGCTCCGCCCTCTGGCTCCCCCTGACGTCGCAGTTGAGGGAGTTGTAGGCCGAGCGGTCGAGTTCCGAGGTGAGCTTCCTCATCTCGCCCGTCTCCGGGTTGTAGTGGTAGATGTGTGTGTTTGTTGGAATGCCCCTCTCGCGGGTGTTTGCCTTGAGGATGAACGTACCGTCGTCGAGGGGAATGAAGTCCTGAACGCTCCACTCTCCGGGAGTGAGCCTTTTCGCCTTCCTGCCCTCAAGGGCGTAGAGGTCGCTCACCATGGGCTTCCTCTCGCGGTCTTCCTGGGCAATGAAGTAGAGCCTGCCCTTGTGGAAGCGAACCTGCGAGACGTCGAGGTTCTTGGGGGTTAAGCGCCTTTTTCTGCCCGTCTCGATGTCCACCAGATAGACGACGCTCCTCTTTCCGTAGACCCAGCCGACACCGTTGAACCAGAAGGGAATCTCCTTGATGACGTGGACGTCGTCCTTCGGCTTCTTCTCGATGTCCACTGGCGTGACGACCGCTATGCCCTTCCCGTCCTCGGTGAATCGGAGGTTCTTAATCCCGTACTTGAACTTCGCCAAAAGCCTTGCCTCGCCGCCGTCGGTCGGGATTACGTACAGCTCGGCCTCGTCGCCTTTATCGCGCTTTGAGGTGAAAGCTATCAGCTTCCCGTCCGGTGAGAAGCGCGGATTCCCGTCCTTCTTTCCTGAGGTGAAGGGCCTGACCTTTCTGCCGTCGTAGAGGTAGAGCCTTGAGAAGTAGTCGTCCTTCTCAACGCTTATCTCCGTCACCTGAAAGACGAGCCTTCTTCCGAAGGCGTCGATGTTTCCCACGAGCTTGAACTTCCCGAGGTCTTTAATGCTCAATCCCTTAGGCATAAGAATCACCGAATAAACTGGATGTATTTCGTATAAAAGCTTAGCGTTTCGATGATTATCGAGAAGCTTTCAAACCCGCCTAACCTTTTTAAATCCCCCTTCTCCCTTTTATCCGGGAGGTGGCGGCCGTGACCGTCAAGGTCCGCTTTGATAAGGAAGTGAGAGACTACGCCAAAAGTGAGAAGATTAAGGATCAGGTTCTCAGGCTCACCGAGACGGCTTTAGCTCAGGCGCTTGAGAAGTTCCACAGGAGAATGATAATCATAGAAGGGGACACACTGAGGAAGGCGGAATTAGCGGGAATCCTGGCCGGCGCATCGGCCCGGGTTCTCAGGGATGTCCTGGATGAGCTCAAGGAGAAAAGGCTGAGGGATGAGAGTGAGGATAAAATTGAGGTCCTCTACGCGACGGACGCGCTCGGCGAGGATACCTTTGGAAGGAAGCGCTACGAGGCTTTCAGGAAGCACTTCGACCTTTTGGCAGGGGGTGCCGAGGTAAAGGCGGTTACCTTCAAGCACACCCGCGACATCCTCGGAAGGACGTACGACCTGCTCGTCCTTGATATGAGCTACGATTACTTCCCCAACGACCTTGGTAGGATTATCGAGACCGTCCGCGGCGGAGGACTCATCTTCATACTCGCCCACCCATTCGAGAAGTGGAAGAACATGTGGACGGGCTTCCACAAGAGCCTCGTCACGCCGCCCTACACGATAGACGACGTCAAGAAGCGCTTCAACAGGCGCCTCATCAGGAAGTTCACCGAGCATGAGGGCATCTACATCATCACCGAGAACGGAAAGCTCAGGAAGAAGCCAAAGAGGAACAAAACTCAGGCAAAGATCAGAGCGAGGAAGGGCGTTGAGATTCCCGAGGAGACTATCTTCCCGCGCGAGCTCTACGAGATGGCCCTCACCGAAGGGCAGGTTGAAGTCCTTAAGGCCTTTGAGGGTCTGGTTGAGGAGGAGGGCATGCTTGTCCTCACCGCTGACAGGGGCCGTGGAAAGAGCGTCTCCGTTGGAATAGCCGCGATCGGACTCGCAGTGGCGCTCAAGAAGAGAACCAGAATAGTCGTGACTGCCCCCGAGCCGGAGAACGTCCAGGCCCTCTTCCGCTTCGCCAAGAGGGCCTTAGAGAGGCTCGGGTTCAAGCCGCACGTCGTCGAGGAGAGGGGCCTCATCAAGGAGCTCTACGCGAGGAAGATCGGCCTCCGCTATTATCCCCCCGCTGAAGGCTACAAAAAGACCGCCGACCTGTACATCCTCGATGAGGCCGCCGGAATCCACGTCCCGATACTCCACAGGTACCTCAGCAAGCCGCGTGTGGTGTACTCCTCCACCATACACGGCTACGAGGGAGCGGGAAGGGGCTTCTCGGTCAAGTTCCTGAAGAGGGCCAGGGAGAAGCGCTCCTTTAAGGAGCTCCACATGGAGGAGCCGATACGCTACGCCGAGGGCGACCCCATTGAGAAGTGGCTCTTTGACGTCCTCCTGCTCGATGCCGAGCCAGTTGAGCTTACCGATGAGGACTACGAGCTCATAAAGAGCAAGGAGGTCTACTTCGAGGAGCCCGACCTCGACGACTGGTTCGAGAACGACAGGGAAGACCTCAGAAACTTCGTCGGCATCTACATTTTAGCGCACTACCGCAACAGGCCCAGCGACGTTGCCCTGCTCGCCGATGCGCCCCACCACAGGGCGAGGGTTCTCCGCCTCAAGAACGGCAAGATAGTTACGGCGATTCAGATAGCCGAGGAGGGCAACATACCCAAGAAGGTCATCGAGAAGATGGCGAAAGGCTACAAGCCGCGCGGCAACATAATCCCGGACATGATGGTCAAGCACCACATGGCGAAGGAGTTCGCGAAGCTGAGGGGATACAGGATAGTTAGAATTGCCACCCACCCGGACGCGATGGACATGGGACTTGGAAGCAAGGCGCTGGAGCTCCTTGAGAAGGAAGCGAGGGAGAAAGGCCTCGACTGGATAGGCTCGGGCTTCGGTGCGAGTGAAGAGCTTGCCCGCTTCTGGGTCCGGAACGGCTTCGCGGTGGTGCACCTCAGTCCAGCCCGCAACCCGGTCAGCGGTGAGTTCACCGCGATAGTCCTCAAGCCGATAAGCGAGAGGGCGAAGAAGATCATCAAGAAGGCCAACGACGAGTTCCGCATAAGGCTGACGGAGTGGCTGGGCGATACCCACAGGGAGCTTGAGCCCGGGATAGCGCGCTGGCTTTTCGAGACGCCCTTCGGTGAGGCCGTGGATTATCCGGTTTACCTCACTGACGTCCAGAAGAAGAGACTGGACGCCTTCACGGGCAAGGTTCTCACTTACGACACCGTGCTTGACTCTGTCAAGCCGATAGTGAAGCTCTACTTCCTGGACGGCTGGATGAAGCCCTACCTCGACGAACGCCAGATAAAGCTGCTGATCTACAGGGTCCTTCAGTCTCACAGCTGGGAGGAGACGGCGAAACTCATAGACAGGACTGAGACCTTCACGATGATAGAGGTGCGGGACATCATTAGAGGGCTCTGGTACTACTACAAACGGGTAATGAAATAAGATTTAACCAATCCTGACTAACTTTTTATACCCCAACGTCATACCGGGCATTAGCGGGTATTGATTTATTATAACATCGGTGACAGCTATGGCGGGTGGAAGTTGGGAAAAGATAGTTTCGATAACCAAGGGTGGCATGAAGAGCATAGGAATGATGAAAAAACGTATAGGTCGCGGAAAAAAGATAGCACTGCTTATAGATGGGCCAAACATCCTCAGGAAGGAGTTCGGGATAAAGCTGGAAGATATAGTTGAGGCTCTCGAGGGCATAGGAGACATCAGGGTGGCCAAGGTTGTCCTCAACCAGTACGCCCCCCAAGGACTCATAGAGGCTGTGTCCAACCAGGGCTTTGATGTTGCTGTTGTCTCCGGGGAGACGGGGGTAAAGCTGGCCGTGGAAGCTATGCGTGAGATTTACAATCCACACATAGACGTCATCGCGCTGGCCACACGCAACGCGGAGTTCCTCCCGGTCATACTAAAAGCTAAGGAAAAAGGAAAGGAGGCGGTGGTCATAGGGATAGAACCCGGGTTTTCGGTGGCCCTCAAGCATGCCGCCGATTACACCATAACGCTGGGGGAAGGCGGTGAGGGGCGATGAAAGAGACCCTCTTTAAGGTTCTTAGAAGGGGAGAGAAGGAGACCAAACCCCCGGAGGAGAAACCTCCCAAGCCCAAGATTAGGAAAGATATAGGCCTGATAATCGATGGGCCTAATATCCTCCGGAAGGAGTTCGGGATAAAGCTGGAGGACATCATGGAAGCCCTTGAAAAAGTTGGGAAAGTACGCATAGCCAAGGTTGTCCTCAACCAGTACGCCCCCCAAGGACTCATCGAAGCCGTAGTCAATCAGGGACTTGAACCGATAATCGTTGCTGGGGATACCGACGTCCGGGTGGCGATCGAGGCCATGGAGATGATTTACAGCTCCGACGTTGGGGTCATCGCACTGGCGACCCGTGACGCGGATTTCCTGCCGATAATAAACGAGGCAAAGAGTCAGGGAAAGGAAACCATAGTAATTGGGGCGGATCCAGGTTTTTCGGTGGCCCTTCAGAACGCGGCCGACTACGTTATAAAAATGACGAGCCGTGGAGATGCTGAGAGGAGTCCGAATGGTTTTTAAGTTTCTTCCCTAGATTGTTTGGTGGGGCATTTGATGGTTGAAATCGCTCTATTTGTACTTGGTTTTGTCCTTCTAATCTGGGGTAGCGACGTCTTCGTTGATGCTGCATCCCGTGTTGCGAAAGGCTTTGGTGTCAGCGAGTTCCTAATTGCCCTAATCCTTGCGAGTATAGCCACGACCCTTCCAGAGGTGACCGTGTCCGCTGTAGCGGCGTTTCACAAAAACAGTGGCATAGCCCTTGGAAACGCGGTGGGCAGTGCCCTCGCCAATATCTCCCTCATCCTCGGCGTTTCCTCCATCATCCGTCCCCTGGAGGTGGACACCGACGCATGGAAGAACGCCCTTTTTATGCTGGGGATAACCCTTTACTCGGCCATCCTCATGTACGATGGCACGATAAGCCGTCTCGACGGCCTCACGCTTGTACTCATCTACTTCGGTTTTCTGTACTTCCTCCACTCCAAGCACGTGCGGCTGGGGTACGGTGAGGTGGAGGGAGGAAACCCTCGCAGAGACCTACTGATAATGCTCGGCAGTGGGCTGGCGGTTGTTTTAGGGGCTAGGGTAGTCGTCAGCACAGCTGTGGAGCTTGCGAGGACGCTGGGCATCCCTGAGGTTGTCATAGGGTTGACCCTCGTTTCTGTGGGCACGTCCATGCCGGAACTTGCCAATTCTCTGACCGCCACACTGAAGAACCTTCCCAACATAAGCGTTGGGAACATAGTAGGTGCAAACATCCTGGATATCCTGATGGTGATTGGGATAGCGGCCTTGATACACCCGATACGGGTTGATCCGGGTATCTTCTCTTTCACCCTCCCGCTGACGCTCCTCGTCATGGGCCTACTGACAGGAATCCTGAGGTTAAGAAGTAGGGTCGACAGGATGACCGGTGCGGCCTTCCTCGCGGTGTATTCGTACTTCCTCTACGTTCAGTTCGGAGGCTGAGGCCGTACCGTCTGTTTTTAGATTTTCTTCTGCCCGGAGATTAAGCCGTGATTCCCACATCTGGGAAGCAAACCTTTATTTACCCTGTTATCACCATCTCTTTGAAAATGATAACTTGGTATTAACATCTTGGAGGTGAGCGGATGAGAAAACTCGCCGTGCTGATGATTCTGGCGCTGCTGATTGGGATGGCTGGATCTGTCAGTCCCGTTAAGGGCGCGGAAAGCAAAGAACTCACGATCTACACCTACGACAGCTTTGTGAGCTACGGTCTAGCAAACGCCACCATACCTGAGTTTGAAAAGGCTTATGGGGTTAAAGTCAATGTGATAACCGCGGGGGACGCTGGGGAGGTCCTGAACAAGCTGATCCTTGAAAAGGGCAATCCTCAAGCCGACGTCGTCATCGGGATAGACAACAGCCTCGCGGCCAAGGCCATCGATGCGGGCGTCCTTGAGGTTTACAGACCCCCCAACATCAACGTCGTTCCAAAGGAGCTGATAGACGCACTTGACCCCACCTATCACCTAATCCCCTATGACTACGGTGCCATCGCCATCGTCTACAAGAAGAATCAGGTGCAGAACCCTCCGGAGACTTTTGGGGACCTCCTTAACCCCAAGTGGAAGAAGAGTCTTATCCTGGAGGATCCCAGAACGAGCTCCACTGGGATGGCATTCCTTCTGTGGACCATCGCGGCCTACGGAGACCCCGGCTGGCTATACTACTGGGAGAAGCTAAAACCCCAGATATACCAGATAACCAAGGGCTGGGACGCTGGATGGGAGATGTGGGATAAAGGTGAGGCTCCCCTGTTCCTCAGCTACGCAACAGACCCTGCCTACGACGCCTACTATTACACCAACGGTACGGAACCAAACATAGGTGCGATTCTGCTCAACAACACCGCTTACATTCAGGTTGAGGGCATTGGTATAGTAAAGGGCTGCAAGCACCCGGATCTCGCAAAGAAGTTTGTGGAATTCGTCCTGAGTAAGGAGTTCCAGAGGGAGGTGCCCCTTCATAACTGGATGTTTCCGGCGAGTAAAGAAGTTGGGCTTCCTGGAGTCTATAAGTACGCCGCGAAGCCCAGGAAGATCCTCGATCCAAAGCCCGGGGAGATAAAGGCTAACTACAACAGGTGGTTGCAGGAGTGGACGGAGCTTATGGTTGAGGGCAAGAGTCCAGAGGAGATAATAAAAGAACATGAGACCAGGACCGGCTCGGAAAAAAGCATATGCGGTCCGGTGGCGATAGTCGCCCTCGCGGTAATTCCGCTCCTCCTCAGGAAGAGGAGGTGAGGTTTCTCCTTTTCCTTTCCCACCGCAACTTTTATAAGAGCGCCCCGGCACCTTAGGAGCGAGGGCCCGTAGCCTAGCAGGATAGGGCGCCGGCCTTCTAAGCCGGAGGTCGCGGGTTCGAATCCCGCCGGGCCCGCCATTCTCGAAATAATCGCTTCCATGCGCCTCACCTTCTCTAAATGCTCTTTAAGAAGCTTGTTTGTGAGGGCCGAGATGTTAAAGCCCTCTTCCTTGAGACCGCCGACCACTTCTTTATCCAAGTACAAATGAACGCGCGTCTTTCGCCTTTTCTGAGGCTTTCGAGCCCGATGAGAGCCCTGTTTAGACGGCCCACTACTACCCACTTTGGCCCACCTATGGGATAATGGCCGGAGGTGGATATTAAGACTGCGGTCATGCGGATCACCAAAGGTCCTTTAGATCTCCAATCTGGAATTTCCAAAGTTTGGCTATGGTCTCCATGCGGTTAGAAAAGCCGTCGCTAAGAATGTATGACTTATCAGAGCTTATACGGAGCATTTTCAGGGCCAGCATTTTCTTTATGACTCTAAAGTACACCACCTGGTCGCTCTTGTCCTTGAACATCTCCTTGTAGTCATCTGGATAAAGGCGGCCCTGCTCCTTAATGCGTTCGAGGACTTTGTACGCTATCTCCAGGCTCCTGCCGTCGAAGATTAGTTCGAGTGGGCTATCGGCCGGCTCATATGTGGGGATTTTGAGAGCGACATAATCTGGAAGTTTTCTTCGCCTTGGCATACTAACACCACCTTTTAGTTAGCCAAACAATCTAAAATATTATTCTCCAAGTTCCACTCACGGAATTGGAGAGTATAGTAACAGTTCTTGTTAGTATGAGGGGTTTGGTGGCGATTGGAGTTGGTTGTTCGCGGGAAAGTTTTTGGAAAGACGGATAATATACAGAGGCTGTTAGTATCTTGAACGTTAACATCCATACGAAAGTTAACGGTCATTTTTCAACCCCCAATACAGCCATGGCATGACTTTCTCAGAGCCGCACTTTGGGCATTTATCTGGTACAGTAAGCCTCTTCCAAGTGTGGCCACAGTCGAGACACTTCCATTCGGGCCTCAAATCTTTAAACACCAACCTTCACCTCCACAGGCTCCTCTTCCATGCGTATTATAATCTCCTCTGGAGTCTCCAACGCCACAAAATCCAGGCCATTGACTATGAACTCAGCCTTTCTGACCATCGAGAAGATGAGAGCCTTGTATTCGTCGAGCGTCATCTTGCAGGCGCTCTTGAGGAACTCCCTCTCACTTTCATGCTCCTTGAGGAACTCTCTATAAAGCTCCCCGAGCACTTCCCTCTCGGCCTTCAGCATGCCGGCAGGAGTTCCCCTGTACTTCTCCTGGTAGCGCTTCCGTATGAGCCTACCAACTCTAGTCCTCCCATCCCAATACCGCCCCTTCCTCTTTTCCCACTCCTTCACGAGCTGTCTTTCGAGTTCAAAGATTTCCATAGCTTCCTCGTCTGGTTCGAAGAACGGGCACTTTCTCGCGTAAGTTGAGGAGACGTAGAGGGAGAAGTCCGCCTCCCCAAGGCCATACGTGCAGAAACCCCTCTTCCTAATATTGTCTTTGAAGCGCTCCTCATAGATCCTGATGAAGTGCCTACACACCCTACAACTCCTTCCAACCTCACTCACGGCCATCACGCTCCTTACCTTGCGAGTCGAAAGATTCTTCGACTGCCAAGGTCAGCCAGTCCAAGAACTCCATAATATTCTCGCCTTCTTTTTCTGTTAGCTCTTTTGTGACATTAGTCCAGTCGAACCTGACAATGTATTTGTGCCGTTTCGAGTCATATCTGAACGTCAATGCGATGTCGTCATGACTCTCATTGTCCTCAATCTCATAGTAACCCCATTCTATCTTTTTCACCCGAATCGCCACGCCCCGTCACCCCTCCTCGATTTTTCCCACGACCTTGTATCCCCGTTTGAGGAGCTCATCAGTGAGTTTGTTGAGCTCTTCAAGACTGCCCGCATCAACGATGAGAACCATCTCTGCTTCAATGAACTCGCCCCTCATGCACAAATCCCAATGAGGGCAATTTCTGTCGCACTGCCTGTTGTGGTACGGGTGGTTCTCTTCCTTCAGACAAATCTCAAACCACTTATTCTCAACCCTAACTCTAACCACGCCCCGTCACCTCCTTTCGAGGAGGAATTTTAAGTCGGTCCTGAGGTCTTCGAGAGAGTTTGAAACGATTAAGTCATCCATGTCTAAAATTGCATAATAATCCCGCTTCTTGCCCTCATACCGAGTCTCGAACTGAGGCTTCACATTTAAAACGTTGAACATGACGAACTTCTCCCCGCCAATGCTAACGAAATAGTAAAGAGGGACCCTCAGCATTCTGGCAACCCTGCGAATCCTGAGGAACTGCCCGCCATTCAACTCCAACTCCCGGCCTTCGACAGTTCTCGGGCTCTTGAACTTTAACTCAAAAGCTGCTAACACTTTCTCGTCCCTAAAGCGCCCGAACCGGTCATAAACCGGCTTGAAGAGTATTGAATCCACATCAGTCATCCTGTACTGCCTGTAAAACAAGTGCTCAATAAGCCTGCTGAAGTACATCCTATTCCTCCCATCCTTCACCATGCGCTCCATGTAATCAAAAGCCGGGTCAAAATAATTCGGGCCCGCCTTCACATCAAAATGAACCATAGTAGCGCGGGAAGCCATCAACTCACCTCCGCTAAAGCGGTTTTAATGACCTCATCCAATGGCTTCAGCAACTCCTCCGCTCTGATAGGCTTCATCCTGTGCGCTCTTTTTGGAGCGAGGCTGATGTCCATGACCTCCGCGTGGCCATCTCCTGACATCTTCCACGCCTGCGTCTCCAAATACACCCGCAACAGCCACCTCTCGTAAGCCCTCTTCGCCACCTCATAATCCTCAGCCTCAATGACAACCTCTTCAAAAACCAACTGCCTTCCCCCATCCCTCACCTCAAAAAAACCGTAAGCCTTCATGCCCTCACCTCCCTGAGGGCCTCAAGGAATCCCTCGTAGTATTCACCGCCGCCCTCAAACTGCTTCATGAACTTCGCCTTCTCCTCCAGCTCCTGAATCCGCTTCTCCAGCTTCTTCAACCTCTGTAAAGCCGCGTTAATAACCTCCAGCCGCCCCTCCTCGTAAGCCGCCTTGAGGGGCTCATTCCTGAGAGAATACGAAAACCTCAAATTCTCCGCCCTGGCCCTTTCGCGCTCAAGCCACGCTACCACGTCCGCCACTGTGGGCCTTTCGGCCTGCTCCAACACCGCCCGCTCCCGAGCCACAAACTCCCAAAACCCGGCTTCCAACTCAGACATCTGCATTCACCTCCAGCTTCTTAACCTTCCAGCCGAGGAGACCGACCTCATGCGAAGGCTCAAGAACGAGGCCGAGCTCCTTAGAAACGAAAACCTTGCCCCCAAGCACAAACCAACGCTTCTGGAACGCTTCTGCCTTCTTCATCAACGCCTCGCCCTTCTCAGAATAACCAAGCCTCCTGAACAATTCGAGGAGCTTGAGCTCCTTATAAGTAGAGAGAACTTGATGAATTTCTTCCCTAAGCTCAGTAGCTTCACGGTCTTTCTTCGACAATTGTTCCATTTTGAGCTTCTCAAGTTGGAGAACAAGTCTCTCGATTTTCTTGTCTCTCTTCTCTAATTCTTCTTGCAGTTTTTCAATGATTTTGTCTTTCTTCTCGTTCTCTTTAATTAGATGGGCCGTGAACTCTTTTTCTTGTTCCAGAAGCTCTTCCAACTCCCTGACCTTGGCCATTAGGTCAATGATGTTCTGGTTTCTGTGTTCAAGAAGCAAAATAAACCCCTTCGGCCTTGATATACCCAACTTCTTACACATCTCATCAAATTCAAGAAACTTTGATTGTGGCACGTTCATTGAAAGTAGACGCAATGGTTCTCCGTATTCAGAAGGCCTTCCCGGGCCGGCCCTGACTTTCTTTCGTTTTCTGGCCATGGGGAAAACACCTTCATAGACCAGTGTTTCCATTGGAGACCACCAGAAGCTTATTTGCCTTGTAGAACTCCCACATGTCGAGGATTAGGTCCCCCCAACTCATTTTGTGCTCATTTTTGTATCTCTCCATCTCTTTGACCGCATCGGGAGGCAGAAGTGCGTCAATTCTGACACTCCGAACCCCATACTTTGGTTTCCGTCCCATCGTCATCACCTTGTGAGTATATTGCTCACGTGAGTAAATTACACACACAAACTTATAAGCTTTTTGGTCTGCCGTAATATTTACAAAACCGTTGCGTAAAATGTACAATTTTGGCAGAATTTTTACTGTATAAATTTAGAGCTCAAGAAAGCGGTCATGAGAGGTCTGTATCAATCTGTAAAAGGGGTGAGATAGCTTAGAATAGATGAATTAATAATTACTGTAATTATTAAACTTGAAATAAATAACTATAACTAAGCTGTTTGAGCAAGTTGTATTCCTCTCCAGGGGACATGATTTTTGCCTGAGAAAAGGCCTGAATACGCTTCATTAACTCTTTTCCTTGTGGACTTATAAGCTTGTCGAATTTATGGATGGCTAAGATGAGAACTTCTACGGCATCTCTATGAGATAGATTCAACTCTACACGGGCGTTTGTTGGTACGACAATGTATCCTCTGACTCCAACTTTTGCAATAATGAATGCACTGCCCAATATTTGGACAACTTTAGATTCACTATTCAATTCTATCTTTCTGATAACAGCCTCTACATAATCGTTCCCCTCTATTCCTAAAACTTCCCTATCCCCTTTGGGGATTAAGACTCTGCCCTTTGGATCAAGTCTTGCATGAAACTTTGCGAGTGGTTCTTTGCTTTCCCTCACTGTCTCACCTCTTCGCATGCTGATTTTACGAATTATTCTTACGGTATGAATGTTTAAAAGGTTTGAGAAAATTTCTCGTGGGTGGGATTTTTACCCTTAGCGTGAATTACCCACAATCCTTTTAATTTCCTTTTGAGTAATTTTTACGTAAGGAATAAATGGTGGTGCTCATGGGATTCGGCGACTTCTTTAAGAAAGTTGGAGAAGCCACTAAAAAGGCAATGGATAAAGCCGCCAAGGAAGCGAGGTATCGCGCCAAGGCGCTTGAGATTAAACGGGAAATTGCAGAGGCAGAGAGAAGATTTAAAGAAGAAGTTACGAGAAAGGAGTTTGAGGCTAAGCGAGAAATTCTTTCTCAGCTTAAGATGAGGCAGCTTGAGGCTGTTTGTGCTGCTAAAGGTATTCCTACTTACCGAACACAAATAGTGAATGGGGAGGAACGCCGTTACAAAATAAGGAACAAAGACGAGCTGATTGATGTTGTGGCAAGTCATTTAACCGTGGAGGAAGTCGCCGAGGTCGCGAAGAGGTATAAGGTAAAGTCTCGGCATGTAGTTCAGCACTTCACGAAGTGGCTTGAAGAGGCCAATGAGGCTCTAAAGGCCTTCAAGGAGCAGAAGCAGAAAGAGCTTGAGGAATACAAGGCTCAACTTTTTGGAGAGGAATCTCATGAGATTGCTTCCATTGAGCTTGAGTCTGAGACTGTTGAATCTCTTGGTGGAGAGGAGCTTGGAGGGTATTCACTTGAAGAGGACAACCATCAGCCCGAACTTGATGTTGTAGATATTCTCTTTGATTTCGAGCCGGAAACTGTGAGGGATGAAGAGGATCTTGAAAAGCAGCTTTATCAGTACCTTAGGGCACGCCTTGGGAGGCGTGTTGTCCGCCAGTATCCTGTTGGAGATCAGAAGATTGATATTGCTATTGATGGCAATGTTGGGATTGAACTCAAGATTGCTGAGAGTCGGAGTAAGCTCCAGCGTCTTGTGGGGCAGGTCTTGGACTATGTTGAGTATTTTGACGAGGTTATCGCGGTGATCCTTGATGTTGGAGCCAATGTTGACATTGACAAGTATATAAAGAAACTCCGGAGACTTGGCGCAAAGGTCATTGTTCTTGAGGGAGACATTAAAAGGAAAGGTCCTTCCAAGGAGATTATTATCAAAGACTCCAGGAGGAAAATAATTATACGGTAGTTTCTACTTTTTCTTCACTAATAGTTCTTGGCAGTTGTCTAGGGGCTCACCTCGGG
>NZ_JALSLB010000037.1 GCF_026988555.1 Thermococcus sp.
TGTTAGAGATTCCTAATGTGAAAAAGCCTTCTTTTTTTAGCACTTCTGCGATGGGTTTCCGTTTTTTATTGGAAATTCCTCTATACCCACCATACATAAGGGGATATGTGGATGTCATTATAGAAGGGAAACATGCTGGAGTACCAGCACCATTTGAGAAAGCATTTCTAAAGATGATGCTATTCTTTAAAATAGACCTAAAAAAGGTTAGATCCTCACGTATCTGACCCTCTTGGGTAAAGATTGTATCCCACCTGAGAGAATCCACCGTTATCAATATTGCATTTTCATATCTCGTTTCCAACATTCTCACCCCTTTATTTATTTTTAGAGATTTTTATAAACTTCCTCCAATTTTTTCCCTATTTTTTCCCATGAATACATTTTTTCGACCTTTTTCCTGCCTCTTTTTCCAAATTTTTTTCTCGTCTTTTCGTTTTCTAATAGATAACTTATTCTCTCTGATAAATCCTTAGTATTTTTAGGTTCCACTATATAGCCATTAATTCCATTATCAACTACTGTTCTAACCCCGGGCAAATTAGTTGCTATTACAGGCTTCCCAGTAGCCATTCCTTCTATCAAAACCAACCCAAAAGCTTCACCCATAGTAATAGAGGGCAAAACAACCACATCTGCGGAGGCATAATATTTTGGTAAATCCTCACTTGAAACTCTTCCAGTAAATAATGTTCGATTTTTTAACCCTAATCTCTCTGCCAATTTCATATAGTATCCTTTTAAGTCTCCATCACCAACTATAACGAGAAATAAATTTCTATTTTTAATACTTGCAAAGCTTTGCAGGAGATATTCCACTCCCTTAAAATAATGGGCCTTATCAAGAGCTCCTACAAACAAAACGATGTCTTTATCTTCGATAGCATATCTCACTTTTATCTCTTCCCCATTTATTTTTGGGTTAAACCTATCTATATCTACCCCGTTTGGGATTTCTACGATTTTCTCTTTAATCCTTGAGATCTCCCATAACTCAGAATTTCTGGCATAGTCTAAAGACGTCACAACTATTTTTTCAGCATTTTTCAATATTTGTTTCATTATCATGGTTTTGTAAAACTTTAAAGGGAAATTTAACATCCCCTGTAGTATTACGTCATTGTGATAGGTTATGACATATTTTTGGTTTCTTAATTTTTTAAGAAAATACATGATTTCTCCCCCGAAAAAGAAGGGATAATGCAAGTGAACTATATCAAAATCTTTTATTTCTCTCAATAGTTGAGGGATAAATGGAGCATTTCCAATTCTGAACAAAGGTTTGAATCTCTTAACAGTTACTATGTCCGGATATGAGTAATCTTCATCTGGATATCTACTTGTAAAAACCGTAACTTCATGACCTAACTTAGCAAGCTCTACAGAATAATGGTAGCATACATTTCCTGTCCCTGCCATATACGGGGGAAACGTTGCCGAAACCTGTGCAATCTTCATCTCACTATCACCTTATAATTTATCCAATACATAGCATTGGCAATCTTCTTTATAACTCTATCAAAAATATTATAACTCAATTGCTCCTCAGGAATCTCCCAGTCCAAGCTTTTTAACAGTTTTTTTCCATCGCAGTCTATTTTTTCAACTTTCATCACAAGCCCATCTTTTAATGCTTTAATTTTAAATTTAACACCTTCAGCACCATTCAAAATAGAGTACCCCCAGGTCAATATTTCTGTCGTTAGTAACGAAGGAAACAGTAACAGGAACTCTTTCCAGCTCAAATATTTCCTCAGAAGTATGTACCTTCCCTTCTCCAAATGATAAATCTTCCTTGGGGGAACTTTAAGCTCATAATCGTGATAAACTACCGATGTAGACACATACAAAATCTTAAATCCCCTGGCATGAGTCCTCCAAGAAAATTCCGCATCTTCCATGTAGCTAAAAAAACTCTCATCAAATCCTCCCAACTCCAAATAATCCTCCCTCCTCATAGCAAAGCAAGCTCCAGATAAACCGCTCAAGTATTCAAGCCTATCAAACTTTTCAGGATCCTCATTTAAACCTCTTGTAAATGTCAGTCCCGTAAAATGCTCAATGTTCCCGCAGGTGTTTATTTTAGAGCCATCATACGTCAAAATCTTTGGAGTAGTAATCAATTTTTCTTCTTTTTCCAGGGGCTTTAAAAGCTCTTCAAGCCAGTTTTTCTCCACCCTTGTATCCGGATTCAAAATAACAACATATTCTCCTTTAGCATGCTTAACTCCCAGATTGTTTCCTCCTCCATATCCCAGATTTCTCGGACTTTTAATCAGCTTAACCTGTGGAAATTCCTTTTCAACAACTTCTACAGTCCCATCAGTAGAACCGTTATCAACAACAATAACCTCAAAAGGATTGTTGGCTAAAACTGAAGTTAAGCAATCTTTGATGTATCTTTTGTGATTGTAGGTAACTATGATTACACTTGCCTTATTTGAAAGCCTCATCTCTCACTCCCTCACCATCCTCGCTAAGACGTTCAGCGTCAGCCCGGCGATGAACAGCTGAATCCCGATGATCACGAAGATGCCGGCGCCTATGGCCTGGGTCAGATAAACATTACCACCCTGATAATAGGGCTCCAGCGCCAGATACCCGAGGATGCCCGCGGTGATGAATGATATCAAACTCAAGACCCCGAACAGCAGCAGAGGCCTCCTGTACCCTATAAGCCCGATAATGCTCGCCAGCACGCCAAGACCATGAGTAAGAGGGTTCTTCTTGTGCCTGTTTGGGACATCGTAGCGGACGCTTATCGGCACCTCCATGAGTTTAATCCCCCTCTCGCTCGCCTTCACTATCATGTCCGTCTCTATTGAGTAGCCATTACTGTTTAAGTCCAGCCTCTCAAGGGCCTTTCTGTTCAGTGCCCTGAAGCCGCTCTGCGAATCGACATCAACGTTCGAGGCCACTTTGGTGCTTTTGTTCAGCACCCACAGCCCCAGCCGCCTGTAGACGGGGATTTCCTTTTTGCTCCCGTTAAGATATCTCGACCCTATCACGAGATCCGCCTCGCCCCTGATTATGGGCTCCATGAGGAGGGGTATCTCGTCGGGGTTGTGCTGGCCATCGGCGTCAAGCGTAACAACGATCTCATACTCACGGCTCAAAGCGTACTCGAAGCCCGTTTTTAAAGCTGCTCCTTTCCCCCTGTTGGTTGGATGCCGTATCACAACTGCCCCGGTCCTCTTGGCTACCTCGGAGGTTCTATCGGCCGAGCCGTCGTCAACGACTAAAACGTCCCCGTACTTCTTGGCTAAGGCAACGACTGAGCCTATAGCCGGTTCCTCGTTGTACGCTGGAATTATTATCAAGGTTCGTCCCATAGGTTCCACCAACTGACCTTGTAAGATCAGATTATTCACTCTTAAACATGTCCACTTTTTTAAGATTTCCCTGAGAAAGTGTTAGGACGCTTAAAAAGAGAACGAACGCAGCGATGACGAGAACCTGGGATGATGTTCCACCGAGCACGTCAAGGTAGCCCCTACCAAACCACAAGCCGATTACCATAACGAGCAGGGCGGCCAGCATCCCCCGTCCAGGTCTGAGTGAAACGGCGAAGTACATGAACAGGCCGGCCAGGAACGCCTCCGGAAGTGCCGGACCCAGGAGTAGAAAGGGTAAAGGCACCAGTTCCGTTTTGGTCAGGGTCTTTCTCGTTAGGCAGTCGTCGAGGAGGAGCAACATCGGAAGGGAGTACGTTAGGAGGGTGAGGATGGAGGAGTAGGAGTAGAGATCCAAGACATCGAGCTTCCCCGCGGTGTAAAGGGCGAATAGTATGTACGCGACTACCCCCAAGTCACGGCTCTTGAGTGATACCAGGTAGACAAGGGGGGCAAGGAGTAGTGTATAAGCCTTCAACATCAAAGCGGCTATTATAAGCGATATGACCCCTATCACAGGTTACCCCCCCTGAGTATCTCCCTGAGGTAATCGCTTGGTCCAAGGTCGAGGGTCGGGACGAGAAGGTTGAAGCGCCTTATGATATCCTCCCTCTCGAGGTATGCTTTATAAAGGCGCTCAAGGGTTCTGTCGTTGAGCCTTCCTGGGTAGAAAAGGATCGGGTTGGGGGAGAGTACCATAATCCGGTGGGTCTTTTTGGCCCTCGCAATAGCCCCGTAGAGAATCTTGGGATTGTTCAGGTCTGTGATGATGATCAGGTAAGAGGAAGAGCGTATAAGTGATAACCCCTCCAAAAGCCCAAAGGTTCCCCTCCTACCTTTCTTCAGCGGAAGAACCTTTCCTAGGAAGGATCTCGCCTTTTCGCTTGTTCTCGTTTCAAAGTCAAACCTCAGGCTCATCCTGCCCTGCTCCTTCTGGATGGAGAGCCGTCTCCGCATTATCTCAAGCTGAGTCTCGCCCCTCCGGGGGGGAAGCAGGTCGGTCGTCTCGTCGTCGTATACCATCAAGCCCACGCGATACTTTTTAACCAGGGAAGACGCGAGCTGAAGCGCCAGAGTGGATGCGTAATCTATCTTGGCCCGTTTAATACCCTTCCTCATCTCCCTAGTGCTGTCGAGGACGATGTAAACATCACTATCCTCTTCCCTCAGGAAGTCTCTGATTATGAGCTCCCCCAGACGGGAGGTTGCCTTCCAGTCTATCCTCTTGAAGTCGTCCCCGTGCTGATACTCCCTTAGCTCCCTGAATTCAAGGCTCTCAGCACCGATTAAACCGCCCGCACGCCTGGATGCAAGCCTGAGGTTGTAGTCGAGAGTGGATGCCTCTTTTATCGATTCAACGTTTGGATAGACCTTCAATTCAACTGACTCCCCGGCAGAGGTCTCGTCAAAGTACAAACCTCGCGGGTCGGTGAGATAAAGTCGGGTAGGCTTCAGAATGAACCTACCCCTACCTCTCGGGAAAATGCCGTAAGACAGTTCACGTTCCTCACCGCATTCCAACCCAAAGGGGTGGAGTCTCGGAGCGTTGAAGCCCTCTGACTCTTCAATGACCTTAATCCTCACAGAACTCCCCAGATTTTTTACCCGCAGCTTTAGGGGGATCGACTTCCCCTCCTCCACCTCCCTTACCCCAACTTCCCTACTGGCTGAAACCAAGAGGGAAACCCCTGAGCGAAGGCTACCCAGATAGAGGATCGTCAGAAAACTCAAAATAGCAGGAGTAACGCTCCCCCCAAGGTATCCTTCAAGGAGAAGGAGAAGAGACAGAAGGAAAAGGGCTTCCTCCCTGCTCATCGCTCACACCGGAACCTCTGTCTCTTTCAGTATCTCTTCAAGGACATCCCGTGGCTTGACGCCCTCAAGCTCGTACTCGGCCCTCAAGATGAGCCTGTGCCCCAGAACCGGGATGAATACCCTCTTGACGTCATCAGGAATCACATAATCTCTACCATCTATGAAGGCGGATGCCTTGGAGGCAAACAGGAGGTGCTCCCCTGCCCTGGGTGAGGCGCCAAAGAGCAACCTCTCGTCGGTTCTAGTCGATGAAATGAGTGAGTAAATGTATCCTATCACCTCATCACTGACCTCGACTCCCCGGGAATCCACTATAAAGTTCACCAGCTCCTCATGGGTAACCACAGGGTTGACATCTGAGAAGTCGCCGAGGCTCTTCCTCCTCAGGAGGGATATCTCCTCATCCCTGCTCGGAAAGCCCACCTCTACCTTCAGGAGGAATCTGTCAAGCTGGGCCTCCGGAAGGACGTAAACACCCTCGTGCTCTAGAGGGTTCATAGTGGCCACGACCATGAAGGGCTTTGGGAGCTCGTAACTTACACCCTCAATCGTCACCTGCCCCTCCTGCATCGCTTCCAGTAGAGCAGACTGAGTCTTTGGTTGAGCCCTGTTGAGCTCATCCGCAAGAACAACGTTGGCAAACACGGGCCCCTTCTTGGTTCTCCACTCCCCGCTCTTCTGATCGTAGTAGACGGTGCCGATTATATCCGCCGGCAACAGGTCCGGCGTGAGCTGAATCCTCGAGAAGCTCAAACCTATCGCCCTTGAGAACGCCTTCGCTATAGTCGTCTTCGCAACCCCTGGAATGCCCTCTATCAAGACGTGCCCCTCGGAGAGGAGCGCTATCGTGAGGAGCTCCAAAACCTCCTCCTTACCAACCACCGCCTTACTTACCTCGGATTTCAGTCTCTCCATGAAGTCTTTACCTTCCATGAACACCACCCAGCCTTGAACCGGTTTCGATTTCCTTGATCAATCTTTTTAACTTATCCCCGTCGAGGCCCCTCTCCTCAAGCCTCTTCACAATCTCATCAAGATCCTCCCCCTCCTCAGGAAACAGCTTAAGGAGTAGGGAAAAGAAGCTCCCAAGGAGCCTCGAAGCTAAACCGCTCTCGACGAAAAACGCCAACACAGCTACAAAGAGAACGTAATAAAATGCGAGCTTTCTGTTCACAGCACGTCTTATTGTTATGGTTCCCACGGAGTAGGGGTTGAAGTTCGCGTGATGAGCCTCATCTATGTAGAACGTCTTCGGAAAACTCCCAATGAGGTCCCGGAGAAAGGGCTTATTTTCAGTGAAGAGGGCGTTTGTAAATAAGTCCGGATCCGAGAGAAGAACCACCTCCCCCTTCCCATAGGGTATCTCAACGGCAAGAGGAAAGGAGCCGTATATGCCCTCAAAGAACGACGCACTACTGCTACTGAGAATAACCCGGTCGCTGGAGTTGACGCCAAGGATCACGGCAGGCCTATCCAGAATCACGTAGTCAACACCAGCGGAGAATTCCGGGCTTATCTGACGAGTTATAGGGAAATCAGCGTTCTTGGAATAAGTCAAACTAAGAAGGGGCTTCCTAGACAGTCTTACCCCCAATCCAAGGCCCTTCAAAAGCTCATTACCGGTCCCAAAATCATCGGCAAGGAGGAGGACACCCCCGTTCCGGAGGAACCCACGGAGGGCGTTTATCTCCCCTCCTGAGAATCCAAGATCCGGCCCAATAACCACGAGCGTTCCCTTCATATTTTCAATACCAGCGGAATCGTAGGGTCCGAGAACCGGGTTAACTTTCCCCGCGTGATAAAGGAGCCTACCGAAGTCCGAGGTACCGTTCCAGTTGGTGTTCAAGACGCTGTACGGGGCGTTGCTCTTGAAGACCGGAACTGACAGGGGCATCAGGATGAGGCCAATTCCAACCACGAGGAGGATTCCGTAAAAGACCCGATTCATAGCTCCTCACCCACTATCGCGCTCACCACTATCCTCGAGGCCCGTTTGATCGCTTCCAAAACTTCTCCCGCACTCACCTTGAACCCCCCGTAAACGGCCCTCTCATGAAGCTCTGTGAGGAACCTGAGATCGCCAAAAAACGACCTCGAGTGCAGGGCAGACAAAAGCTCCCTCGGCGTCACCGACCTCGGAAGACCGTAAAGTTTCCTGAGGACATGGAACACAAAACGGTAAGCGGTCCTAAGGTCAAAACGGTCCCCCTCAATTTCTGGAGCGGACCCCATCTCCAAACTTGAGCCACTTTCAGGTTTTCCTTCCCCGCGCCAGGAAAGGAGCCTGTAGAAGACTCCAGACAGGATTAAAGCTGTCAAAAAAAGCATAAAACTCCTGAGATAATCTATCCCCCCAGCCTTAACAGTTATAACGTTGGAACCCGACGGCAACATACCATAACCCCCAGAAAAACGGGCGTATATCTCGTGCTCCCCTGGAGGGAGCCTGAACACCGCCGTCAGGTTGCCACTTCCATAAACGGTTCTGTTCGGCTTTCCATCAACATAGATTTTGACCGGGATAGGCCTGAGAGAGTCAACCTCAATCCCAACCTTGAATTCAGAATTCGCCTCCACCCTCTCGCTCGCGAAGAGCTTTATCGTCGGCCTGTTAGCGATTGGGGTCAGGGTCAGAGTGTGATTACTGGGCAAATAAACATCATCCCCTCTAAAGTAGACGCTCAAGTTCAGATTTCTCCCCAAATCCCCCAGATGAAACACAAAACTGCCGTTTTCAGAGGTTTTTGTAATCCGAGTCCCGTTGAAAGACAGGCAGACCTCCCTCCCAGAGATTCCGCTTCCCCGATAATCGAGAAGGTAACCTCTAACCACAACCCCCTTCTCAAACCCCTCCACGACCAGTATCCTGCTCGGAACCCGGCTCACGTTCAACATCAGCACGTTGGAAGATACAAGCTCACTCCCGTTGAGAGCAGTTGCATAAACCCTGTAAAGGCCAGGCCTCCGGAAGGAGAAGACGAAGGTGAAGCTCGAGTTCGAGACATTAACCCGATAAGAGTAGTTATCTACCACCAACCTGACGCTGCTCAGACCTGGAGCAAATCCAAAGAACGTGACGTTCTCCGTAGCATACGGGGTTAGTTTTGAAGCAAAAAGGGTAAAGTTCTTCGGAGATACCACCTCCTCGAGATTAGCCCTATAACTCTCGAAGAGAGCCTCAAGAGAATCGAGCTGATCCAGCAGGGGCCTGACATCGAATCTTAGAGTCCCCCCATTTTCGCCCTTCAGCTCTACAAGCCCTAACTCACTCAAAGCATCTCCACAGTCATCCATACCGGTTTTCATCATTGCCAGCGCGGCCCTGGCACCCAAATAATTTCCCCTAGAGAAGTTGCCCCTAAAACCCAAGTACCCGAGGGCAACTTCAAAGGTCCCCCTACCAAGCTTTAGGAAAAGACGGGACAGCTCAACGGAACTTGGATCAATACCATACGGAGAATAGCGGAGCACCATCCCATAGGTCGTGTTTGTCAGGTTATAGAATCCCAACGCCAGCTGAAGGCTATCGTTTTCCCCCCCAGAAATGGAACCGAAAACACGGGTGAGGTTGTTGAGCATACCGCTGAAGTACAAATAAACCCCATACTGATCCGGCTTTGATGCAGAATAATCGCTACCCAAAGCGCTCACGGGAGCGGCAACTACGAGAACAACCATGAACAGGATCACGAGCGTTCCCCTCATTTCAACCGGTGAAAGTCTTTAGACAAATCTTTTAAGGTTAGTGGTGTCGCAAAAACTGGGGAGAAGATGAAGTTAGAAGTAGCAAGCGGGATAAGCCTCATAGCCGGTGGCGGGCTCTTAGCCCTCCACGGGTTCATAAGAGGAGCAGTGGAACATATCAACCTCGGCATAGCTGGGATGTTCCTCGGAGCCATCCTCCTAACGTTTAAGGGAAAAGAGTACATCAAAAAGGAATCCGTTGAGCTCGTGGGAGGCTCTTACGAAAGCATCCTTGAAAGAATGGTGAGAAACCTCGCCCTCGATGGAAACGCAATATTCATACCTCCCTACGACAACCTACCAAAAGGAGGCCTCTTCGTCCCCCTCCATGAAGATTTCGACCTCGATTTAGCAAGACTAGACGAGAATAAGGTGTTCCTCACGGATGTCCCAAGAGAAAAAGCGATGGGCCTCTTCCTAGGGCCGGTGGGGACTCCCCTCGTTGAAAAGTTCGAAGAGCATCTTGAAGGCCCCCTCAACGGTATCGGCAGCGAGGCCGTTGAAAGCGTTGCCAGCTCGGTCCTAAAGACACTTGGACTGGCAGAGAAGGTATACATCGAGGAGGAAGATGACACATTCAGAGTGATCGTGGACCCATCCATTGAGTGCAACGTAGAAGACTGCGAGAAAACCCCCTGCCCAATCTGCGCATCCGTGCTCCTAGCGCTGGCTAAAGGAACCAACGAACTACTGCTTATAGAAAGCGTATATGAGAAAGAATACGGCATTGAGATGAGGATCAAAAAGCTCGGGGGCGTTGAGGAGTGGATGTAGAGGATTACTTCATCCTCTTCATCTCAGCATGGGTTCTTGTCTCGGCGTTAGCGGTTAAAAGCGTTGACGTCTTCCTGACGCTCACCTTAATAGGACTCCTCATAACCCTTGAGGTAGGAAGCCTCTTCCTCAGTAAAGAGCAGAAAGAAGACCTAAAACCACTGGTCGAACTTCTTATTGTAATCTTCGTCGTAATAGTCATGAAGAAAATCTACGGGGTGCTTAGCGGTGGATGAGCCAAGAGGAGCGTGGAAGTACTGGGATTTACTGACGATCATCGGCCTCTCAGTAATCCTTAACCTCTTAATATGGCTGTATCCAGAGAGCGTTCTAAGAAAAGCCCTCGGCCTATCATTCATACTATTCATCCCAGGCTACGTTTTTATAACCACCCTATTCCCTGAAACAAAAGAGCTCGACAACCTGGAGAGGCTGGCTTTGAGCTTCGGTCTCAGCATAGCCATAGTCCCGCTTATAGGTCTCGGCCTCAACTACACCCCATGGGGAATAAGACTCATCCCGATTCTGGTCAGCCTGACGGTCTTCAACCTTTTCTTTGGGGTCCTCGCAGGTTACAGGAGGAAGAACGCCATCAACCCCTGGATCCCATGGACAACCCTCAAACGACTCAAGGAAGAAATTGAATGGGAAAACTCAGGCAAGCTCGACAAGGCCCTGACGGTAATCCTGATAATCGCCATCATCACCTCCATAGGAACCCTCGCATACGTAATAACCCACCCAAAACCCGGAGAGGCCTTCACGGAGTTCTACATCCTAGGACCTGGCGGAAAGGCGGCCGGATATCCCACCAGCCTGACCGTCGGCGAGAACGGAACGGTCATCATCGGAATAGTAAACCACGAACACCACAACGTTACCTACCAAGTCCAAGTATGGCTCGTCAACCTCACCTGGAACAACACGACCAACACCACGATAATCCACGAAATGTATCCCCTACCTGGCTGGTTCAACCTTACCTTACCGAGCGTCCCGGTAAGGATAGAAGGCAACTGGACGCCACAGTTCCAAAAGAACTACACCTTCAACGTAGGAAAACCAGGAAAATGGCAGATCTGGTTCCTACTCTTTAAGAACAAACAACCAAAACTTCCCACCTCCCCACCAGACGGCAACTACGCCGAAACCCCAGCGAAAAACCTGATCCTGAAGGCAATAAACGGGACGATACAGAGCCTCAAACTCAACGTGGTGGTGAAACCATGATCGGAATGATAATTGACATGGACGGTGTCATCTACCGGGGAAACGAACCGGTTGATGGGGCGAGGGAACTCATAGAGTTCCTGAAGGAGAGAAGAATCCCCTTCATATTCCTAACCAACAACTCCACAAAGACCCCGATGATGTACAGGGAAAAGCTCCTATCCATGGGAATAAACGTCCCGGAAGACCTCATCATCACCTCCGGCCTCGCAACACGACTCTACATGAAAAAACACCTCAAACCCGGAAAGATCTTGATCATAGGCGGAAAGGGCCTCCATGAGGAGATGAAACACCTCCGATGGGGAACCGTGAACATCAACGAAGCAAGGAAAGGCGCATGGAGAAAAGTCGAACACGTTGTCGTTGGCCTCGATCCGAAATTAACCTACGAAAAGCTCAAGTACGCCACTCTGGCTATAAGAAACGGTGCTACCTTCATAGGCACCAACCCCGACACCACCTACCCTGCCGAAGAGGGCCTCTACCCCGGCGCAGGTTCAATAATAGCCACGCTGAAAGCCTCAACCGACGTCGAGCCCCTAATAATAGGAAAACCCAACGAACCGGCCTACGAGGTGGCCAGGACAAAGCTCACCGGCGCCGAAGAGCTCTGGATGATCGGAGACAGGCTCGACACGGACATAGCCTTCGCAAAGCGCTTCGGCATGAAGGCAATAATGGTTCTGACAGGGGTAAGCAGCCTGAAAGACGTAAAGGAAACGGGGATAAAGCCGGACTTAGTGGTGCCGAGCGTTAGGGAGCTCTTAGAACACCTGAAGACAATACTGGAGGAGAGCAGATGAAGCTGAAGGAACTGCTAAAAAAACTCATATGGCAGGAGAACGAGCTCTACAACCTGTACAAACTTGGAGAGACCTTCGCAACCTACGAAAGGCCAGAGTTCGTGGAGACGTTCCAGCTACTGGCCGAGGAGGAGCTCAGGCACAGAAAGACCATCGAAGACATGATGGCGGGAGAGAGCCTTGAGAACACGAAGGTAATTGACTACATCGATGAGCTGTCCATAGAACCGATGCTCGCCGACGAAAGGCTGAAACCGGAGACACTAAAAGAACTGATAATGGGCGCTATCATCAGGGAGAAACACGCATACGAGATGTATTCAAGACTCTCAGAACTTCTAGAAGGTTCCCTGGGACAGATATTTAAGATGATGGCAGGAGAAGAGCTCAAACACGCGTACAGGCTCAAACTGCTCTACGAAGTCCTTTGACATTTGGATAAATTATCCGACATCCCCCCTTTTCTATCCCTTACCCTATGGGCAAAAATCAAAGTGCAAAGTTGTCATCCCGGCGAAGGAATTGGGGGCAAGATATATTTACCAGTGAAAGGCATAGGTCTCTGCTGATGCTTCTACCAAGAGGGGCAACGATAAACAACTGTATGACAGGGGTGTTTATATGGCAATTGAAAAAGTGATGAAACGGGACGGAAGAATTGTCCCTTTTGATAAAGAGCGTATAAAATGGGCAATACAAAGGGCAATGCTGGAAGTCGGCGTACGCGACGAGAAGCTCCTGAACAGGGTGGTCAGGCGCGTTGTCAGGAGGGTCAACGAACTCTACGACGGCCAAACCCCACACATAGAAAACATCCAAGACGTGGTCGAACTCGAACTCATGCGCGTCGGTCTCTTCGACGTGGCCAAAGCCTACATACTATACCGCAAAAAGAAAGCGGAGATAAGAAACGAGAAGAAAAAGATCCTCAACAAAGAAAAACTCGATGAAATCGACAAACGCTTCTCCCTCAACGCCCTCCGCGTTCTGGCCTCGCGCTACCTCATGAAAAACGAGAAAGGGGAGATAACGGAGAGCCCCAGGGAGCTCTTCGAACGCGTAGCAACCCTCGCAGTCATACCGGACGTTCTCTACGATGAGAGGGTCTTTGATAGGGAAGGAAACCACGAGCAGGATCTAAGCAGGATAGAGCACTATCTAAACTCCCCCGGCGAGTACGACGGCAGGCTCTCCATAGGAAGGTTCAAACTCAACAGGTACCATCTCGAAAGGCTCCTCAGCCTCTACCGTGAGCTGGCAGAGAAGGGCCAGATGAAGGTCTCAATCAACGAGATAATCGAGATGCTGGAAAACGGGGCCTTCGACAGCTACGAGGATGAGATAGAGGAGTATTTCAGGCTCATGACCGGCCAAGTCTTCATGCCAAACACCCCAGCCCTAATAAACTCCGGAAGACCCCTCGGCATGCTCTCAGCCTGCTTCGTAGTGCCGATAGAGGACGACATGGAAAGCATCATGAAGGCAGCCCACGACGTGGCCATGATACAGAAGAGCGGAGGAGGCACTGGAATCAATTTCTCAAAGCTCCGCCCCGAGGGCGATTTTGTCGGCTCTACGGCCGGGGCAGCGAGTGGACCCGTCAGCTTCATGCACCTCATCGATGCGGTCAGCGACGTCATCAAGCAGGGCGGCGTGAGAAGAGGGGCCAACATGGGCATCCTAGAGGTCTGGCACCCAGACGTGGAGAAGTTCGTACACGCAAAGGAAAAGAACATCGGAACCAACGTACTCAGCAACTTCAACATCAGCGTCGGACTCTGGGACGACTTCTGGGAGGCCCTGAAAGAGGGCAAGCGCTACCCACTCACCAACCCAAGAACCGGCGAGAAGGTCAAGGAGATAGATCCCAAGAGCCTCTTCGAGGAGCTCGCCTACATGGCCTGGGCGAAGGCAGACCCCGGTGTTGTGTTCTTCGACGTCATCAACAGAAGGAACGTGTTACAAAGTGCCAAAAATGAACCAATTCGTGCTACTAACCCATGCGGGGAGGAACCTCTTTACGACTACGAATCATGCAATCTGGCCTCAATAAATCTCGCAAAGTTCGTGAGGTACGATGAGAACGGCGAGCCGTACTTCGACTGGGACGAGTACGCCCATGTAATCCAGAAGGTCGCCAAATACCTGGACAACGCCATAGACGTGAACAGGTTCCCGCTCCCCGAGATAGACCACAACACCAAGCTCACCAGGAGAATAGGCGTCGGAATGATGGGTCTGGCCGATGCCCTCTTCAAGCTGGACATAGCCTACAACAGCAAAGAGGGCTACGACTTCATGAGGAAAGCTACCGAATACCTCACCTTCTATGCCTACAGGCAGAGCGTCGAGACGGCCAAAGAGCGCGGTCCGTTCCCCCTCTACGAGAAGAGCAGATACAAGGACGGCGAACTGCCGGTCGAAGGCTTCTACCATAGGGAGATATGGAACCTCCCCTGGGACGAGCTTGTCGAGGAAATCAAGAAGTACGGCGTTAGAAACGGCATGGTGACCACCTGTCCGCCGACCGGCTCGGTTTCCATGATAGCCGACACCTCGAGTGGAATCGAGCCGATATTCGCGCTCGTCTACAAGAAGAGCGTCACAGTTGGGGAGTTCTACTATGTTGACCCCGTCTTCGAGGCCGAGCTCAAGAAGAGGGGACTGTACAGCGACGAGATACTGAAGAAGATAAGCGACAACTACGGCTCGGTTCAGGGGCTTGAAGAAATTCCGGAGGACATTCAGAGGGTTTTCGTCACCTCGATGGACGTCCACTGGCTTGACCACATATTGGCACAGGCCAACATACAGCTCTGGCTCACCGATTCTGCAAGCAAGACCATCAACATGCCGAACGACGCAACGGTGGAGGACGTTAAAGCTGCTTATCTCCTCGCCTACAAGCTCGGCTGTAAGGGAATAACCGTTTACCGCGACGGCTCTCTGCTGAGCCAGGTTTACATTGTTGAAGGCGAGAAGAAGAAGCGCGTTCCGGCCAAGCCGAGCAAGTACGCAGTTGAAAAGCTAAAGGCCGTTGTCGAAGCCGGGCCGTGGCTGACCCACTTCATCAACGTCAAGGCCATAATAGACGGAACCAACGGCAAGGAGAAGAGAGAGGCCATAACCTTCTCACTGAACACCCCAGTAAAGCCAGCACCGGCCAAGACGGAAGACCCCCACCACGGAGAGCCGGAAACCATTCCAAAGGAGAGGATACAGGAACTCCTCGGCGTCGTCTACTGCCCGGTCTGCTACGAGAAGGACGGAAAGCTCGTCGAACTCAAGATGGAGAGCGGCTGCGCCACCTGCCCCGCCTGCGGATGGAGCAAGTGTGTGATAAGCTAAAACCACACATCTTCATCTTCAACATTTTTCTGTCAACATAGCCTTTTTAAGCCAAAGATTTTAACTTCTATCCATCACCCGAAAGCCTTAAGTTGTAAGGGCCAAAACTCACGCTATTCGGAGGTGTTGTTATGGACAAGGTCTATCTCACCTGGTGGCAGATCGACAGGGCCATCTTCGCCCTCGCCGACGAACTGAGAAAACATTTCACACCCGACGTAATCGTGGGAGTCGCGAGGGGCGGTTTAATCCCCGCAGTGAGGCTGAGCCATATACTCGGCGACCTTGAGATCAAGGTCATCGACGTCAAGTTCTACAAAGGAGTAGATGAGAGGATGGAGAAGCCCGTGATAACAATACCCCTCCACGGGGAGTTCAAGAACAAGAAGGTCGTTGTGGTGGACGACGTAAGCGACACCGGGAAGACCCTTGAGGTCGTCATAGACGAGGTGAAGAGAGCCGGGGCGAAGGAGGTCAAGGTCGCCTGCCTCAGCATGAAACCCTGGACAAAGGTCGTTCCCGACTTCTACGTCTTCCGTACGGACAAATGGGTGGTCTTCCCCTGGGAAGAGTTCCCGGTTGTCGTGAGGGAGTGAGGTTTTCTGCCTTCAAACTTTCTTTGCATCACCATGCAACTCTTTTACTCTGGCTTCTTTTGGCTCGTTCTAAGAGGAAAACATAAGTTAGAATAAATTTATACCTGAAAAAAAGGAAGAAATCTTACTTAGAGTAAACGGAAAATTTATAAGGGAAAGTTGCACAGTATTGAGTGCAGACAACCCATGGAGGTGGACCACTTGCGGTGGAAGCCCCTGTTGGCAGTCCTGCTGGGACTGCT
>NZ_JALSLB010000038.1 GCF_026988555.1 Thermococcus sp.
GAACTTCGCGCTCTGGCTCTCTGTCATGGCGTTTTATTACCTGTTGAACGGTTTGGTCACGCTGAGGGGACCTGTCTCACTTGGGTACTGGATGGTTGCGATAGTTTTAGCGGTTCCTTTAACTATTAAGATCTGGAACCGGCTCAAAGGGCTTTACTCGACGTTCTACCACAACTCCCGGAGAAACGGGCGCAAGATCGCCGTCCTCGTGACGCTTCCGTGGGTTGTGGGTAGTGCTGTGGGATGGTGGTTAATACCTTCAATAACCTCAATAGGCGTCAGCGCGGACGCGAGACTCGGGGTTGGGTTTCTAAGCTTTATTGGAATCTCACTCCTCGGGCAGTGGCTGGTGATGACCCAGGACAGGTGCGAGTTTGAGATGATGCCCTCTTTCATACTGCCCCTCCTCGCAATCCCCATCGCGTGGAACATGAACAGCGGAACGATCACCTGGGTCAGCTTCGTAGTGGCCACGGGGTTCAGCCTCACGATCCTGTGGTACCTCTACTCGGCCTTCAGGGCGATAGAACGGTGATAGCATGGAGCCCCTGAAGGAGCTGGCGAAAAACCATATCCTGGGAAGCCCAATAAGGTTGGGGATAATGCTCTACCTCCTGCCCAGGGAAAAGGCTCTCTTCAAGGAGCTGTTGGACGTTCTTGAGGTCACCCCCGGAAACCTCGATTCCCACCTGAAGACCCTTGAAAAAGCCAATTACGTTGAAATCTACAAGGTCCTCGCCGACAGACCCAGAACCGCGGTGAGGATAACAGGGGAGGGGATAGAAAAGACGGGAGAGTACCTCAGAGCACTCAAAGAGGCCTTAAAGGCAGTTTAACTGCCGGGTTCAATGTTTATTCAACTCCCCCGTACCGTGACCCCGCGACTCCCGTTCCCTCCGGGCCCTCCTCCTGAGTTCCTTGACCCTCTCGATACGGTACTCCTCCACGATGTGCAGCAACCGTTTTGTCTCCCTCTCACGGTCCTCCTCCTCCCACCTGTCCAGAAGTGTCTCTACAGCCCGCTCAAGGGTCTCGCGCTCCACAACGGCGAACTCGTCAACGCGCTTAACGTCGAGTTCTTCTGCCGTGAAAAAAGGTATATGCGCCCCCCTAAGGACGTTCCTAACCGGCTCAGGGAGGGATTTTTCAGTTATGAGCGCGCGTATCTTTCTTTTTACCAGCTCCTCCGCTATTCCCCGTCCGGCCCCCGCAGGGTTGACCACAAAGAGAACGTCCCCCCGTTTTATACCAACGTCACGTCTCAGCCTGTCGAGCTCACGCCAGCTCAGAATCTCCATAACCTTCAGGGGAACCGCACTTCCACGGATCTCCACAACGTTCATCCTTTTAACCTGAACGAGGTCCCTACTGAGATGCTCAATTACGGCCTTGGCTTCACGGAGCTGTTTCTCGAGAACCTCTATGCGCTTCACCTTCGCCTCAAGCTCCCTCTCGTGGAGAACCTTCTTCCTGACCTCCTCATCGTAGTCCGCTATCCTGCGTTCAAGTTTGCCTATCGTCTGCCTCTGCTCCTTTATTATCTCCCTCAGCTCGGCGTTCTCCCTCTCAAGAAACTCTATCCTCCACTCCAGCTCACGGATGCGCTTTACGTACGGCGTAACATCGATGCTTGGTTTCTCCTCCGGCGCTTCTTTCTTGGGTCTTTCGCGCAGTGTAACCCTCTGCATGGCCTCCCCAAGGTTGTAGCCCTGTATAACGAGGGCCTTCACCTCGTCGGCCTTTCCCCTCAAACCTGCCTCGCGGAGTTTGGCCTCAACGTGCTCAAGCTTCGGCTTCAGCCGGAGATAGGCCTTGTAGGCGGCTGCCAGGGCGTCGCGCTGATGGTCGTCGTCAACGCTTATACCCAGGTTCCGGAGAAGTTCATTCTTCTCCTCAACACGGAGGCTCTCCCCGGGAACGAAAAGGTTCGCCTTGAAGGAGCGTGCTATCTTCTCAACGAACCCCGGTGCCGGGGAGACGTCGGTGGCGACCACGATGGGATGGCCGATGTCGCTTATGAACCGAAAGACCTCGCCGACCGGCATGTTCCTCTCGCTGTGGAGGGCAATCACCCTTCCGTTCAAATCTATGGCCGCTATACCGACCGTTATCCCCGGGTCTATGCCGACTATGACGCTCCTCCTCTCGCGTACCGCCTCCTCGCCCCTGAGCGGAGCGAAGCCGAGTTCAGCCCTCTCAACGGGCTGGATTCTCACCTCTACGTCCCCGCCGCGCGCGGGCCTTATCAGTCCCGCCAGCTCCTCCCTGCCCGCGTAGACCTTGAACTCCCCCTTGGCCAGGCCGTAGTCCTTCTCTTCAACTTCCAAGTCAAAGGGTATATCCGCCCTTCTGAGCCTCTCCTCTATCTCCCTCACCTTGTCGCGGACGAGGTTGTGAATCCTCTTCCTGTACCGGTCCTGACTCCAGCCACCCTTCCCGTGGCTTCTTCCGCGGGTTACCTTGATTATCACCTCGTCCTCGAAGGCAAGAACCTCATAGCCGACCCCTTTACTGGCCAGCAGGGCTGAAAGCTTGGCCTCCTCGTAGGGATCGAACCTGTCGGTTACCCTTATCCCATGCTCCTTTGCCAGGCTCTGAAGGCTTCTCCCCTCGCCCGGACGGCCGGTCACCTGGACGAGCTTCGTCCCGCTCGGAAGGGCTCGAAGAAACTTCCTGAGGTCGTCGCCGAGCTCGGTAACGCTGTCCATGGCCACTATATCCGGCCTCTTGCTCTGGATGAAGCGGATAAGGCGGTAGAGGGTGAACTCACCCTTTCTCTCAAGCCTGCCGTTGAACCAGCTCACGACGGCAAACCTCTTGGGGTTCTCGCTTATTATATCCACTCCGAGGATTAGAATAGGCCTCACCCTCTAAGGGTTCTGTGGAAAGGTTGGAGGGGCAGTTTAAAAAGCTTATCAGCCCCTCAGGGAGGTTCTGATGGCGACCTCTAAGGCCGTCCTTATCGTTTCAACGGCCATTGAGGGCCTCGGCTTTTCCAAGGCCTGTTCGTGGCTGAAGGGGACGTGGATGAAGCCAGCCTTAGTTTCCATTCCAGCGACGGCTATCGTATGGAGCGCCGTGAACATCGCGGCGTTGCAGACGTAGGTCCCGGCGGTGTTTGAAACCCCCGCGGGAATCTTCTCTCCCCTCAGGGCAGCAACGATGGCCTTTATAGGGAGTGTTGCGAAGTATGCCGCCGGGGCACCCTCAAAGACCGGCTCGTCCTCTGGAGCAAAGCCCTCATTATCAGGCATCGTCGAGTCCATGACGTTTATCGCAACGCGCTCGACGGTTATGTTCGACCTCCCGCCGGCTTGACCGGTCAAGATTACGATATCCGGCTTCCCACCGACAATCAGCCTTGGAAGAACCTTTCTGACGCCGTTGAAGGTCACCGGGAGCTGGCGTTTTATTATCCCAGCCCCTTCGATCTCATCCGGAAGTCCCGAAACGGCCTCCCAGGAGGGGTTTATCTCCTCGCCGCCGAAGGGCTCGAATCCCGTCACGAGCACTTTCATGACATCACCGAAAAGGTTAGGTTTTTAGGGTTTAAAAGCTACTCCGGATGAGGGGTGAGGATGAGGTACGACGTTCTTATCATCGGTGCCGGGCCGGTTGGCAGCTACCTCGCCAACCTGCTCGCGAAGGACCTCAGCGTTGCCGTCGTCGAGAGAAAGGGCTCCTTCGGGGGTAAGGCCTGCACTGGCATAATAGGGGCCGAGAACTATGAGAGACTGGGGCTCCCTGAGGGGGCCATACTGAACAGGTTCAGAGGGGCAACCTTTTACTCCAGGATACAGAGCTTTCAGGTGGAGCGAAAGTCCCCCCAGGCATACATCGTTGATAGGAAAACGCTCGAAAAAGAGCTGGCGAAGAGTGCCGTTAAGAAGGGGGCTGAATACTACATGACGACGAGTTTCCAGGGCTTTAAGGATGGGAGGGCCATACTCCAGCACCTTGGAGAGAGGCTGGAAATTGAGGCAGACTTCTACATTGGGGCGGATGGTATCACGAGTGCCGTTGCGAAGAACATAGGTGCGGAGACCCGCGCGGAGATGCTCCCCGGCTACGAGGTGGAGGTGGTCGGCGAGTTCAAGAAGGATTTTGTGGAGGTGTGGGTGGACAAAGAGATGAACGAGGATTTCTTCTTCTGGGTTGCTCCCCTCAGCAAGAACCTGGCCAGGGTCGGCACACTTGGAAGCATCGACGCACTCGGGAAGTTCATACGGACGCGGGGACTCAAGGCAACGTCGATAATTGAGTTCAAGTCAGGAAGCGTTGGATTTGGGTGGAGGAAACCCTGGGTGTCGGGCAACATTGCCTTGGTGGGCGACGCGGCCCTTCAGGTAAAACCAACAACCGCCGGCGGGATAGTCTACGGGATGCTCTGTGCCCATTCACTCAGGAGAGCGCTCCTGGAGGGACGCCTGAACTCGTATGAGAAGGAATGCTCCTTTGTGAGGAGGCAGATCTCCTTCGGACTCCGCTTCAGGAGGGTCTTCAAGGGGCTGAACCAGGAGGGGATAGAAAGGATCTTTGAGATTCTCGGGAGCAGAGAGGCAAGGGAAGTCATAGAAAGCCAAGCCGACTTCGACGACCACCTAAAGACAGCAAAAGCCGTGATGAGAAGACCCCGTCTCCTTGCCGCGTTGCTGAGGGTGAGCCCCTCGATAATAAGGGCCCTTGTATGAGGTGGTTCCATGGCGACGTGGAGGATGGGACTTCAGGAGGAGTACCTCAGGGCCATCGCCGAGGGCAAGAAAAGGGTGGAAGGCCGCCTCTACGATGAGAGGAGGCAGGGGATAAGGCCAGGGGACACGATAATCTTCGAGAACAGGCTGATGTGTGTTGTGAAGGATGTGAGGGTTTACTCGTCCTTCCGTGAGATGCTGGAGAAGGAGGGCCTTGAGAATGTCCTCCCTGGCGTTGAAAGCATCGAGGAAGGAGTAAGGGTTTATAGGCGCTTCTACTCCGAGGAGAAGGAGCGGAAGTACAGCGTTGCGGCGATAGAGGTCGAGCCGGTGGGGTGGATCGGGGAGCCGTTAAGTGAGGTCCCAAAAAGTTAAAGTCTCCTTTCCTATTTTAACATGGTGTGCGGTATGAGAGAGAAGCTCCCCCTCATTCTTCTGGTTTTCATCGCCGGTTCCATATTGCCGCCAGCTGGAGCCAGTTCATTAATTGGCAGAGGTGCGGAGCACTACATAAACGAATATCAGCTCAGAACCCTGAACGGTGTGTGGAACACCGGAAGCGTCTCCGGATGGTACGCATTCAGGGAGAACGAGACGTTCTACCTCACATGCCTCAAAGTTATAGCCCTTGCGAGGAGCGGCTACCCGAGGAACTCTACAGAGTTTCGGCAACTCGTTGAATGGATAGAGTCAAAGCAGAGCGAGGACGGTTCTTTTCCGGCAATAATAACCGACGACTATCCAGAGCCGGACTCGGAGTGGTTCTACTGGGAACTCTCCAGATCGGCTGGAACAGGGCTGGCGATTTTAGCCCTCCTTGAGGCGGGAGAAAGCTCCAATTCCATGGAAATACAAAAGGCAGCCCAGTTCCTTCTGAGGAACGAGAGCGGGGACCACTGGGGGAGCACGGTTTACCTGTTCTGGGAGCAGACGGGCCTTCACGAGCTCAACGAGTCGCCGAGCATCGTTGCAACCGCCTATGCAATCGCCGCCCTCTCAAGGCTCGGCCACAATGTCTCGGAAGAGTGGAGATGGCTGGAGGAAAGGCTGACGCCGGAGAGGCTCGTGGGCCCGTATCTGGACAACTTCTTCACGGACTTCCTCTTTCCCATGCCCTACCGCGATATGAGGGGAGCATACGAGAGCATAGTCCTGCCGCTGCTCTTTCTGAGGGAGGAGAAGGTGAGCCCTCCGAAGGAGACGCTTGATTTTATATCCTCTCTTCTCGAAAGGACGCAGTACCTCGGAAACGCGACGCTGAGGCTGAGCTTTAGGAGGATTACCAACTACACGGTTGAAGAGAGGGTTTATACCGTAAACGGCTGGGAAACCCTCAGAACATGGGGCGGAACCGGAAGAAGGGCCGAGATAAACGTCAGCCTGGGGCCCCCGGACCGGGAAAGCATCTTCCTGATACGCTCGGGGAGAGCCCTCCTTGAAAACGAATCCGGCTTCTTCAAGGGAAAAATGAGGCTCTATCCGGAATTTCCAAAAAACTATATACCCCTAATCGGGAGCGGGTATGCCAAAAGGACGGTTTTCCGGTTCAGGGATGGAGAAGACTACGCCGTAATAGAGCCCCCCAACCTCGACGGCTCCTGGAACCACGACGTTTACTCCACGGCGATAGCACTGATATGGCTCCACATGGCCGGTGCGAAGGGAGGGAATGTAGACGAGGCGTTGAGATTCCTTGAGCTCGCAAGCCCAAGGGAATCCATGGCCTTCGACGGCGATGCCTACGCGCTGATAGCCCTGAGCCTGTACGGGGAGAAGTGGGAAGCCAACGGATCTGAACCTGTGGAGAGTGAGTCAAACGCCCAATCCGGGATTTCATGGAGCCTGCCGGCGGTTTTTGGGATAGGGCTTTTGATCGGCGTGCTCATAGGTGCCAAAATGGGTAGAAAATGAAGTTGCCGGTGAAGAAAAAAGAAATCACAGATACCTCTCCTTCACCCACCTTATGAAGTAGTCCGGGTTCAGCTCCTCGCCGATGGACTTCTTAAGCAGCTCCTTCGGCGGGTAGATGCTTCCCCAGCGGTGTATCTTCTCCCTGAGCCAGGCCTTTATCGGCCCGAAGTCCGCATTGGTGATGTGCTCTTCCACGTTTAGGTCCCTCTTCATGTGGTAGTAGAGTTGGGCCGAGAGGAGCGTTCCGATGCTGTAGGTCGGGAAGTAGCCTATCGTTCCGTGCGCCCAGTGAATGTCCTGGAGTATTCCCTCGCGGTAGGTCTTGGGCCTTATGCCGAGGAGATTCTCCATCTCGTCGTTCCAGAGCTCCGGGAGGTCTTTGGCCTTGACGCCCTCGTTGAGCATCATCCTCTCAAGCTTGAAGCGGAGGAGTATGTGGAAGTTGTAGGTGACGACATCAGCCTCGGTCCTTATGAAGTCGGGCCTGACCATGTTGAAGTAGAGGTAGATGTCCTTGGGCGTGTAGTTGGCTATGAAGGGCAGGTTCTCCTTAAGGGTTGGATATATCAACCCGGCGAACTCCCTTGAGCGGCCGACGATGTTCTCCCAGAACCTGCTCTGGCTCTCGTGGATTCCGAGGCTTACTCCACCCGCAATCGGGCTGAACATGAACCTCTCGTCCCCCTGGAGCTCATAGAGGGCGTGTCCAAACTCATGGACTGTGCTGAGAACGGTCATCCTGAAGTCGTAGCCCTCGTAGCGCGTGGTTATTCTGACGTCCTTTATTCCAAACTCCGTCGTGAACGGGTGGGCCGAAACGTCGAGCCTGGAGCGGACGCCGAGTGGGAAGCCGAACTTCTCTAGTATCATGCGGTTGACACGCTCCATCTGAGCCTGCTCGTATGCTTCCTTCTCAAGAGGATGACTCTGCGGAACCGTCCCCTCCTCCAGGATTCTGTCAAGGATGGGCTTAAGCTCCTTCTCCAGCCGGTCAAACATCCTTGTGACGTCCCTAGTAGTTGTACCCTCCTCAAACATGTCAAGGAGAGCGTCGTAGGGCTCGTCCTCGTAGCCGAGGTAGTCAGCGGCACGCTTTGCCAGATCGATTATCCTGTCGAGCCACGGCTCGAACTTGGAGTAGTTATTGCTCTTTTTAGCTTCTTCCCAGGCCTTGGTTGCTTGGCTCGTGACCTCACTCATCTCCCTGAGGAACTCCGGCGGGAACGAGCGGCTTATCCTTATATCCCTGTCAAGAACCCTGACCACGCCACGCTCGTACTCGTTGAGACCCTCGATGCCCTTCGCCTTTTCAACCAGCTCAACGAAGTCCGGCTTGAGAAGGAACTCCTGACTGAGAACTGAGAGCTCGCCCTGGGCAACGCTCCTCTCAAGGATTCCCTCCCTGGGCATGTTGACCTCCATGTCCCAGCCTAGGACGCTCTGGGCGTGGCCGATGGCCCATATTCTTCTGTACCTGGCCAGAATCTCCTTAATAGTCTCGTTCTGGAAGACGGTCTCCATTGCCTCCACCTCCATATCCGTGTATTCCATTTCGCCCCACGCTTTTAAATCTTTTCGATGTCCATCTAAACGGGCGAGTAGAAGTCGATTACTCCAACCGGAAACCGCTTAAAGGGGTGAAGATAGTCGAAGGGGGGGATGTGAGTGATGAAACTCGACTTGGTAGTTCTCGGTCACGTCTCGATAGATCATATACGGTTTCCGGGAAGGAATGAAAAGTTACTTCCCGGCGGTGCAGCCGCAGCCGTGGCTACTTCGGCGGCTCTGGCCGGCGCGGGGGTTGGTCTGGTAACGAAAGTTGGTAGGGATTTTCCTGAAGGGTGGCTCAAAAAGCTCTCCGCGGTTCTCGACGTTAGGGGTGTTCAAATCCTGCCCGGCAGGACAATTCACATATACATGATTTACAACGAGGACGGGAGCGTTGATGCCCCCGTTGACATGGGAGTCGCTCGGAAAATGGGCGAGACTCCAATCCCTGAGGAATACATGGAGTCAAAACTGTTCCACATAGCCCCGATTCCTCCGGAGGAACAGCTCAAGGCCATTAAAAGGATTGAAAGGGAAAGGACAAGCCTAGATTTCAACCCGACCTACATGGAGGATTATGCCGGAAAAACAGGTCTCATGAAGAAAATAATCTCAAGGGTCGAGGTCCTCTTTCCAAACGAGAGGGAAGCGCTAACGATAACCAAAACCAAAACCGTGGAAGAAGCCGCCAAAACACTGCACGGATGGGGGGCGAAGCTGGTCGTTATAACGCGCGGTGAGAGGGGGGTCCTTGTTTACGATGGGGATTTCAGAGAGTTTTCGGCACCCCCTATAAACCCTGAAGAGATCGTGGATCCAACGGGAGCCGGAGACGCTTTCGCAGGCGGTTTTCTGGCGGGCTACTCAAGGGGGCAACCTGTGGAGGAATGCGTCAGACTGGGTCTTGAGAGAGCCAGAGAGGTGCTGAAAAAAGAGGGGAGCTGGAGCATCACCCCCTCCCCACGCTCCGAATGAAGAGGTACAGCGCCACCAGCATAACTGCGGCGACTGCGGTCACCTCCATTGAGGGGAGCAGCGGGGCCAAGAACACCAGGAAATAGTAGGTGGGAAGGGCCAGAAAAACGGCCAGTGTCAGGGGAACGTAGTGACGCAGGGGGGCTCGCTCCCTATCCAGGTAGGCAGTTTCAACGGTAAGGAGGGCCAGGATCATCACGATTAAACCGTAGGAGCCCCCAAACCGTGTATAGAACAAAAAAGAACCAAGGAGCACCAGAAAAACCGCGCCCATGGAATACCACTGCAGCCCGAGGAGAAGGATGGGGAGAAGGAGGAGCCCCCTTTTATCCAGATACATCATCATTACCGTTAGCAGCAGGAAGGGGATAAGTGCAAAGGGCCTTCGTTTAATCGCTGGTTTCATATGTTCACCACCTCCGCTATTGCGGCTTTGAGGGGCTTCTTAACGTCCCAATCAACGATCAGACCATAAGATGCCATCTTCTGCAGCATTACCCTCCGTTCAAGTGATAGAAGCTTAAGGGCAAGTTCCTCCTCCCTGCTTTTTGGATCGATAGCACTGTACGGGTTCGGACTTACGACAACAACGTTGTAGCCGAACTCCGACATGGTCTTAAGCGCGTTCCTGCTTTCCTCGGTTAGGAGTGGGGAGAAGTACAGAAGCTGGGCCCTGGGGGGAAATCGGCTACGGATTAGGTGCTCAACCTGGTAGGCTATCATGTTGTTCACGTCGGGTTTTGCCGTGCTCAGGAAGTCTATACATTTGAAGAAGTGCCTCTTGCCGTAATCAACGCGCACCCATAGCGGGACCTCCTCAGCCAGGAGAAGACCGAAACTGGTACCATCGTTGAGTGCGTTGAGCATCAGGGACGCCGCAGCCCGTACGAGGTCGTCGAAAACAATGAACCCAGTGTAGGATGCGTCGACTATAAAGACGACGTCAACCTTGCGCTCGCTCTCGTACTCGTTGGCCATTATCCTACCAGTCCTGGCGGTGGCCTTCCAGTTGATTATCTTGAGCGGGTCGCCGGGCTGGTACTCCCTTATTGCATGGAACTCAACGCCCTCCCCCACCCTTGGCGACGGAAGCGGTCCAACGGTTATCTTAGTTCCTCTCGTTGAATAAGGCGTTGGGACATCCTGGATGCGGGGAACACCAACCAGCTCCTGGTAGATGTTCTCGACGCGATCCACATAGAAGAGACCAAAAGGATCCTCGTAGCTCAGCAGGATACTCTCAAACGGGTGAACCCCCCTCTTTACAAGAACCCGATACCTTAGAACGCGTTCTTCCCCCTTGCTAAGGGATATAACACGGGAGTTGCTTCCCTCAACGACCTCCAGCCCCTCAGGAATCATATCCCTGATCCGGAGACTGGGGATCCTCTCGTTGGCTTTTAATCGGAGCTCGACATCGATGATCTCCCCCTCCAGCACCCGATCGTGGGGGAGTTTTCTGCTTATCTCAACGTCAAGCGTTGGCTTGAAGAAAAAGACGGCAACGAAGAGCAGCCAGAGTACGGGCAGTACAAGGTAGACCATCTCCCAGCGAAGTAGGAAAAACGCCATCAGTACCAAGACCCATAGAGCCATGAAGAGGTATTCGGCCTTCTCTGTAATCTTGAACTCCGTCATGACCATCACTCATTACTCGAATTTGGGAACGGGGACACGATCTAGAAGTTTCTCCATTATACTATCCTGGCTGACCTTTGTGTACCACAGCTCTCTCTTAAGGATAAGCCTGTGGCTAAGGGCCGGTACCGCTACGGCTTTAACATCGTCGGGGATGACGTAGTCCCTGCCCCCCAGGGCGGCGTATGCACGGGAGAGCTTAAGCAGGGCCAGGCTCCCCCTGGGGGACGCCCCGACGTCTATCTCCTTTCTGTCGTTTCTGGTGGTGGCCACTATGTCGGTTATGTACTCCAGGATAGCATCGCTCACGTAGACCTCCTCGATCGCCCTCTGCATCTCAAGGACCTCCTCTGGGGTGGTCACAGCCCTTAGGTCAACCTCCTCTTTCTTGCGGTTCATCCTCCTCCGCAGAATCTCCAGCTCCTCCCCCCGGTCCGGATAACCAACACGGAGTCTCACCAGAAAGCGGTCCAGCTGAGCCTCCGGAAGGGGGTAGGTTCCCTCCTGCTCTATAGGGTTCTGAGTTGCTATGACCACGAACGGTCTCGGCAGGCTGTACGTTGTTCCCTCAATCGTGACCTGTCTCTCCTGCATGGCTTCGAGAAGGGCCGATTGGGTCTTGGGGGGTGCGCGGTTTATCTCGTCGGCCAGCAGCACATTGGTAAAAACCGGCCCCTTTCTGAACTCGAATTCCAGCGTCTTCTGGTTAAAAACACTGACCCCGAGTATATCGCTTGGCAACAGGTCGGGCGTGAACTGAACGCGGGTAAACCGCATCCCAAGGGCCCCCGCAAAGCTCTTGGCCATCAGGGTTTTGGCCAATCCAGGAAGATCCTCTATGAGCACGTGCCCATCCGCCAGTATCGTCGTCAGCACGAGCTTCAGAACCCGGTCCTTCCCGACTATCGCCTTTTTAACCTCGTTCAGAACTTCCTTCCCTTTGAGACCCACTTCCTCCGCTTTCATCTATATCCTCCTCCACAAGCTCAAGTGATTTCTCCAGATTAGCCAAAAAGTCACCCTCCCCGTAAAGTAATCGAATCGCCTGAGTGGGCTCGGACTGAATCCTCCGGAAGGTCTGGTTGTAATCGTCAGAGGCCATTGCATACATCTCTGCTATCCTGTCGGCCACGAGTTTCCTTGCAGTTCTACCGTCCTTCGCCTTTTGTATGAGCCGCACCGCCCTTTCAAAATCAGAAAGCGGTTTCTGGTTGCGTTCCTGTTTTCCCCCCGCCAGCAGTCCACGGTAGAAAACTGAGAGGCTACCCCCGGAAAAAAGGAACAGGGCAAGTACCACCCCCAGGGCAATAACCGAAAACCACCTGACGGCGTATGAGCCCGAAAGGATCGCTATCAGTATAAAAGATACGACAAGGAGAACCTCAAACCTTCCCCTCATGCAGACCCCCCCTCATTCTTCTGTACGCCTCAAGGGCCCCCGCGGCGTCGTCCCAGGTGACCTTCTCGGGCGCGTATTTAGCCTTCTCAAAGAGCACGGTCAGTCTGGAAAACGTCTCATGCATGTACCTGACGTGACCGGCGTGCTCCCAATGGGTCCAGCTCTCCTTATAGGGCAGATTAAGGGCCTCAAGCCAGAGGACAGCGTTTTTATATATCCCTACCACAGCATCACGGGGGTTTTCAAACATGTCCAACCCCGCTTCCTCGAGCCTCTTATCAAAGAGCTTCGCCCGGCGGCGCATTTCCCTCCTCTCACGTTTTCTGAGGACCTCCCTGTAGTAAACCCAGAGGAAATAGGCGAGTACGGCCAGCACGATGAGACCTATAAAATACGGCAGGTAACCGACGTAGGGAATGGAGTGCCCACCTGCACTCTCCTTGCCATAGGTCTGAACGTTCTGTCCCAAAGAACGGTTCAAGAAAACCCCAGACGAATTAGCCGCCTTGACTCCGAGCTTGATCCTGGAGTAGGGCCCCATGACAAAGAAGAACGCAACAATCACCGCCGAGATGAGGTACAGGATGAATTGAAGGGGGGTAACGGCGTAGGTTTCTCTTCCCCTCAGCGGTATATCAAGCCAGCTTAAAAAGAGGAGGACTAAAAACAGGACCCCGATCCCGGCGAGGGCTACCATTATGAAGCCGAGGTACTCCATGGGATGTTTCCCGGTTCCGGAGCTTAGCCTAATAATCGGATGCATTAACATTGCCATCAGGAGCATTGTGAGTCCAGCGAGGGATAGACTTTTTACCTTGGTGGACATACCTACCATAGAACCTACATGCTCAGGTTTAAAAACTTTTACATGTAAGTAAAGGTGGTGAGAAGATGGAGAAGCTTCCAAGGCTCTATATTGAGTGCAATGAGGAGGAGTGTACCGATGGAAGGATCCTGAAGGAAGAGTGCGTAATAATACAGGACAACCTGGAGGTCTGGTCAAAACCAGGCGAAAACCTTCCAACGTTCATAGAAACCGAAAAAGCAACCTTCCTCAAGAAGGAGGTGTACGACAGGTTCTACCTCTACGTGGATAAAACAGAGGGAAGGCTAGAGGCAGACGCCATACTGGTCCTCCCGGACGGCAGAACCAGAATCTACCTGAAGAAGGGCGATGAACTTCTCATGCTCCCAGTAGAGGGCTACACAAAGACGTTGATAGCTAACGTTGGCAACAGGGTGAGGAGGGGGGACCCATTCGCAGCCGTGACAACCAAAAAAGGGGAAGTGCACTACCTGAAGCCCCCAAAGACCGGCACCGTCGTCTTCATTGACGATATGAGCCTCAGACCGCACTACGTTTACTACATACTGCCTGAGGAGTAGCTTATTCCTCCATACCCTTCATCATGGCGTCTATGCTCGACTTGAGGGCGAGCTTTATCCCATCCAGCGGGTCCATCCCCTTGAGTGTTCTCGTGTTGTTTGGGCTGGTTATTATCAGGGACCACCTGAAAATGCCCTCCTTCAAAGGTCTGCTCTGGAACATCGCTATGAACTTCTGCTCACCTAACGACACCTCAAGTATCTCGACATCGGTGTCGCCGAGTTTTGATGTGTACACATCTTTAACGAGGAGGTTCTCATACTCCGCCCTAAGCATGTCGGCAAGGTATCCCATATAAACACCGCTATAGGAATGGGCCACCATTCCTTATACGCCTTCTGGTTCACGTAGTTCACATAGGTGGGTACTGTTGACCAAAAACGTTATAAGGGTTCGGGGCTAGCTTGGACGACGGATCTTTTAAGTTGGTGAAGAAGATGAAGATTGAGACTGGGGATTTTGTGGTGTTTAACTACGTAGGCAGATTTGAGGATGGAGAAGTCTTTGACACGAGTTACGAGGATGTCGCCAGGGAGAACGGGATATACGTTGAGGACAGGGAATACGGTCCCCTGGGCGTGAACGTCGGCGTTGGGGAGATAATTCCAGGTCTGGACGAGGCCCTGATAGGAATGGAGACCGGCGAGAAGAGAACCGTAACCATCCCACCGGAGAAGGGCTACGGCATGCCGAATCCCGAGCTCGTAGTAGACGTGCCCCTTTCACAGTTCTCAGATGTTGGCGTTGAGCCGGTGGAGGGAATGTACGTCATGACGGACTCTGGAATAGCCAAGATCGCTTCGATAGAGGGGGACGGTGTTAAACTGGACTTCAACCATCCCCTGGCCGGGAAAACCCTCGTTTTCGACGTGGAAATCGTGGACGTTCAGAAGGGTAAAGGGGGGGAAGGGGAGTAATCACATAGAGATGTTCATGGAGGTTGCCCCCTCAAAGATCATTACTCCCATAACCAGCATCAGCAGGCCGTACTTGAGGCCTGAGGAGTACTTCCCTTCTCTTATTACCCCAATACCAAAGCCAGAGATTATCGCCTGAATGCCAACGAATATCAGGAGTATGTTCTTTATCGCGGATACGGGGAGGGAAACCGCCCCGGCACCCCCTCCCATGGAGCCCATGACTTGGGTAACGATTCCGAGGATGAGGGGCCCGATGAAGCCGCTCGTTATTATGAAAAACATGACCTGCATGCCGGTCGATGCCTTGCGCTCCTGCTTTATTCTGAGTATCTCTCTGACGTCATTGCCAACGTAGACGAGGACGTCCCCCATAGGTGCGCCCCTTTCCAGGGCCTCAATGATTATCATCATCGAACGATAGATAACGGAGGACCGCCTGTTCCTGAGTGCAAACGCCTTCAGAGCTTCGACGGTCGGGCGCCCTTTCTTTATCTCGGCCACGGTCCTCCTGAACTCGTCGGTCAGTGACCCAAAGTTCGCAGTGGTGAGCTCCTCAAGCGCCTCAGAAAACGATATTCCAGCCCTGAGGGAGCTGGCCAGATAGAAGAAAGCATCTGGTAGCATCCGCTCCATTTCGTCGGCGCGTTTTGTCACCCTCCAGTACGGGTATATGAACGCAGTCCCTACGAACACCGCCAGGAAAGCTATCAGACCGTAAAGAACGTTAAAGAGTGCAACGGCTGCACCGAATATAACCCCCAAGAGAAGGGAGATCACGAGGAACTCCAAAGCCATGAAGTTCAGGTTGGCGGAGTACACAAAGAGCTCATACCTTCTAAGCCACTTCTCCGGGATCAGGCGCTCGGTGAGGGAAATCAGTGAGGACGATAATCTCTTTGCCATGACACTTCACCTCGGCTCTCCCTTTTTGATCATGTTAACGATTATAAGTGACAGCATGGGGAACGCAAGAAGCAGTACGACGGCCAGGGTTTCGGTGGGCATTATAAGCGTCTGGGTCATCATCGAACCCGCCAGGATACCGACTACGAACATGGTGGGCATGACTATGGTCATGAACATGTAGATAAAGGCTATCCCGTTTACCCTCTGCACGTACTCCATCAGTTTCATCCTGTACTCAAAGGAGAAGTCCTCTGCAAGTTTATACAGTATGTCAGCCAGGTTCCCACCGAATTTGACGGCCCTAAGGATCTGTTTGACAACCCTGCTGATGCTGTCGGAGGCCATCTTGTCATCGAACTTCGCGAGTGCGTCCTCAAAGGAGGAACCGGTGCGCATGTCCCTTATTATGAGATCGAACTCCTCGGAGATGGCACCGTAGTCGGCTTTGGCCACGGACAGAAGGGCCTCAGAGATACCGACGCCCGCGCTCAGAAGGGACGCCATGTGCCTGAGAGCGTATGGCATGGCCCTCTCCACCTCAGCAACCCTGCGCTTCCAGACAAGTTTGGGGTACTTTCTCATGTAAAAGAAAGTCCCCACAAAACCCAGGAAACCTATCAGAAGTGAGGTTGTGACTGGCATGTAAAGAAGGTAGGCCACGAGGACAGAAAAAAGCCCCAGGAATATACTAACACCGAGCATGGTGGCGACGTACCTGTCTTTGGGTGTCGTTATGTTGGCCCTGAACAGGTCCTCATCCAGTCCCTTTAGGGAGCTCGTGAGGGACTCAACAGGCCCTTTGAAGTAATGCAGCATGGCATCGGCAAGCCTCTCGGAGAACGGTTGCTTTATCTCCTGCTTTCTCCATTCAATAAGCTCCTCAATCTCCCTCTCTCTAGGGGGTGTCTCTTCTTCCTCCGTTACCTCCCTCTGTATCTCCTTAAGGGCCCTTAGCCTCTCCTGAACGGTTTTTCCCTGCGGAAGCCTTCGAATAGGCTTTTCAGCAACTTCTGTAGTTTTCCCACCCAGCCTTTCCAGGAACGTCAGGAAACCATCGATGACCCCCATGATAATCACCCTCAGATTATACTCCTAATCTGTTTGCTGGTCTCGACACTGCCCTCCGCCTCTATCTTCTTCAGCAACGCCTCTTCATCTATGTAGAACATGCGGAGGTAGTGGCCAACTTCCTCAATGCTCCGGATACCCCTCTCAATCATCCAGTCAAGGATAATCTTCCTCTTCTCCTTTTCGAGATCAAGCTCGGTAACGCTCATTCCTGTGTGGTGAGAGAGGTCGTTTATAACTCTGCTCGGAACCCCCGTTGGAACCAGCTCATCCTTGGCCGGGTCGTATTTGTAGAGCTTGTTGAGCTGTACACTTTCCCCCTCCATCCCGGAGACCTCTGCTATCTCCGTTATTCTCCTGATGGTGCCCTTCTTCCTGCTGTGGAATCTCACCTGCATTATGATGATGTCGAGGGCGGGGATCATTATCCTGGGAACACTCATGGGGGGGCTTTCCAGCCTTACGATAGTCTCGCGGGCACTGTTGGAGTGTATCGTGCTCATACAACCGTCATGCCCCGTGTTCATGGCTGTGAACATGGTCCTCGCCTCGGCCCCACGAACCTCACCCACGATGATCCTGTCAGGGCGCATACGGAGGGTGTTCTTAACCAGGTCGTCCATGGTGATCTCCCCCTTGCCCTCGATGTTTGGCGGCCGGGTCTCAAGCCTTACCCAGTGCTCAACGGGAAGCTGAAGCTCCGCCGTATCCTCTATTGAGATGACACGCTCGCTCGGCGGGATGAACATTCCAAGGGAGTTCAGGGTTGTCGTTTTACCTGAACCCGTCCCACCGGCAACGAGGATATTCGCGGGCTTCACCCCAAGGCCATCCACAAACAGCCAGAGGAGAGCGGCTATCTCACTGTTCATGGTGCCGTATTTTATCAAGTCAATGATGGTTAAGGGATCTTTTTTGAACTTACGGATTGTTATAGTTGGCCCGTCCAGACTGATTGGGGGGATGGTGGCGTTAACACGGCTTCCGTCCGGAAGGCTGGCGTCGAGCAGCGGACTCTGCTGATCTATGCGTCTTCCTACCTGCCTCGCAATACGTTCAATTATGTTGAGGATCTCTTTATCCTCTGAGAAGGTGATGTTGGTCTTGCACATGTTAAAACGCCTGTGCCACACATACACGGGCCTGCGGCTTCCTATGACCATTATTTCCTCAAGGTTATCATCCCGGACCAGAAAATCCAGCTTTCCATAGCCTATCATGCCCTGAACTATGATCTCGGATAACACTTCCACCCTGCCCTCGGAGAAGGTCGGGGCTGCGTCCTTTATGAGCCGCCTTACGGCGTTCATAAACACACGCCTGCGTTCTTCAGGGTCGGGTATCGATGTAGGATCGATGTGGATCTCCGTTATCGCCCTGTCCCTTATCATGTTCAACAGGTCGTTCTCTTCCTTCGTCAGCTTTGGAAGGCGAATCTCATATATTGGGATGGGCTCTCCTTTAACCCTCAAGATCCTGACGTTACCGTAGGCGTCAAGAACCTCAGCACGACCGGCGTAAGCGCTCTCCTGAGAAGAAGAAGCGGATCCGAGGATATCCTGGATGGAAGAAGGGGTCCTGGGACGAGATGTTATCTTTGGTTTTTTGGGTTCCTCCTTAACCAGTATCTCATTGAGAACCTCAGCGCCAGTTGGTCTCGCCTTCATAGCCTCTTCAGGAGTCGTGGGCCTGCTCAGTATCTCGTCTAGGTCGGTCTTGCTTTCCTCACTGAGGAAGGGTATGGGAAGTTCCTCTTTCCTACTCCTCGATTGCTCCTCCTTCTCGCCTCCCCCAAGGATATCCTCCAAAGATGAACCGCCACCCGAAAATGGGAATTCTATAGCCTCTTCCTTCCCCTTGGAAGGTGTTCCCTTTTCTTTCTTAAGAACATTCTCCAGGAGGTCGTCCTCTTCGTTCAGTATCTCATCTATCCAAGAGGGGGTGCCCTTCTTTTTTTTCTCTTCCAGCACCGGTTCTCACCGCCCCTCGTTCATCCAGCTGATATGGTAGGTTATTTCAACCTCCTTCCCCATAAGGATTATCCACACAGGGAAATCAAACTCCGGCTCTGCAGGGGGCCTTGTGACGGCGGGCTCAACACTCGGACCAGTTATCAGGGTGCTCGTAAGCTGGAACATGTTGGAGGGCTGGGGCACGCTTGGAGGCTGCGGTGAAGAGGGCGCCTCAACGCCCATGTATCTCCAGATGAACGTCTTAACGTAGTCGCTGTACATCATGGTGTAGTTCGGGGTGAAGCCCGTGATGTTGGCTCCCTTGAATATCACCGGGATCGCCGCCGCAAAGAATGTCCTGAACTCCCCGTTGGAGGGGACGTTTGTGATGTTGAAGTGCACCACGCCTTCGTATTCCAGGACTTTGATGTTCCCGTCGCGGAGGGGGAAGAGGCTCTGCATGTATATTATCTCCGGAGCGTTGAGAAGCTCGGGATAGACCACCCCACAGACCATGGTTCCGATATCGTCCTTGGTGAGAATATGACCACTGGTTAGGGTCCCGTTGGTGTAGCTCAACTCCGACAGCTGATCCCCTCCACCGCAGGCGTCCCGGTAATCCTGCATCGGGATGCGGTAGGAGTAGTTCTGGTTTATAATGAAGGTGACGACAACGGCCTCGTACGGGTATATCCAGAAGCCCACGCGGTAGTTTAGGGTGTTCCGGGAGAGGGACGGGGGAAGTATGTGAACCGGCTGGGTGCCGTTCAGGTAGGAACCCATGGCCTCGGACCCGCCGAGGCGGTTGACCCTGAAGTCGTATCTGGGGTTGACTATTATGAACTTCGGAAACGGAGCCGTGTTCAGGAGCGTGACGTTGACCTCCATTGAAACGGTCCCCAGAAGGCCTATGTTATTGTAGGAGTAACCGTAGCTCGTGCTTCCCGGCAGTGTGTAGGTCGTTGCACCCACTAGAGACGAGGCTAGCAAAAGGATAAAAAGGGACACTGCAACCTTTTTCATTCTTCACCACCTCAACCGGTAACCTTGGCTAGGTAGAGGTACTGCTGGTAGCTCAGTATGTCGGGTACGAATATCGACGGGACCTTCACTATGACGAGGAACTGAGCGTTGGGATCCACGACCATAAGTCCGGAGCTCTTTTCAAGATCGATTACCTCCCAGCCGTAGTTCTCCAGCTGCTGTTCCACATTTGCCCCATTCTTGAGTTTACCTGCAGCCAGCGCCTTCAGGATCTGTGTGAGGTCAGTGCTGTAGCTGTAGACTGCCGAAACACTCTGGGAAGCACTCTGAGAGTTCGAGTAGGTGTCGGACGAACTCTGGCCGTTGCTTATGGTGGTTCCGCCGGGCTGGTACGTGGAGGACTGATCGCGCGAGTACTGGCTGGATGAGCTACTGCTTGATGAACTGCTCTGGCTCTGAGCCTCGTTCAGATTTATAAGGCCCGCCTGCTTGGGCAGGAGCACCAGTTCTATGTAACCCTGATTGACGATCTCCTGGAACCTCGCACTGCTTGAGTTCTTGGCAAATATCACAATGTGATCTCCAGGGGACAGAAAAGCCCCGTTTATCCTGTCCCTTGAGAGGACAAGGGCTATATCAACGTACTCAACCTTCTGGACGGAGTAGCGAATTATCTGCCTGTAGTCGGAGATACCCGCGAGGTAGGCCTTGGCTTCGGTCTTCGAGAGAACCTTCTTTGTTCCATCGGGCATTATCAGAACAACACTCTGGGTGGGAACACTGTCGATCCTGTAGTCATAGTAGTCCCTCCACAGTTTAAGAAGATACGGAGCGGCATTTATCCGGGCGACCCCCTCCATGCTGCTCGCGTTGTTAACGCTCTCCTCCAGGCTCTTCAGCGAGTCCACAACCTCCGCCCGGATGCTGTCCGGTAGTGGCTGGGCCAAGAGCGGCTGGAACTCAAGGGTCAGGTTCTGTATCTTCTCCCTCTTGGTCGCGTTGAGTTGCTGCTCAAACTTAATGCGCTCCTGCTCCTGCAGGTACGCCTTGTACTGCTGATAAGCCTTGGCATAAGTGCCCTTGACGTCCACAGCCTTGACCTGATCAACGGAACTGGCGGAGGAGATCTCGCTCAAAAGCTTGCTCCTGGTGTTTTTTAGAAGGTTCTGCCCGTACGTTGTGTTCATATGAAGGGAATAGGCCTTGTAGTACTGGTTCACCTCGGCTATCTTGGAGTTTTTGGCCTCCTGAAGCTGATTGGCAGCATGGCTCTGGAAATACATCAGAGCACCAACTGCGACAAGGATTATCACGGTAATCAGAACGCCTGCACCGATGAGGATCTTCTTCCTACGTTCTTTATCACGAATGCTTCCTATCCCGCGGGGTTTCCTCGGGGGTTTTCTTAGGGTAGCTTTTGGAGGCCTTGAAACAGGTTGCGATTCGGCTTCAGTACTTGCTTTACCAAGCTCTCTTAACCGGCGAATCTTCGCCTCAATATCCTCGGACACGTTGAGCACCACCATTAACCGTTATCATAAGCTTCTCCACTCAGATAGTCTTTTTGAATCTTCATCTTTATTTAGATTTCGGTGATGTTATGGAGAGAATAGAGGTTACAGTTAAGGAGATACGCGGGAAATGTCCGGTTTTCAAACCGGGCGACAGAATAACGGTAGAGGGGCCCTCAGTGAGGCTGGAAGAGACCGATGCGATTTGCACCCATGCATTTGCATCGCTACTGCCGTACATAGTTGCCCTGCGAAAGGGTATTAAGCCGAGAGAGTTAGGCTTAGGCAGGGGAGAGAAAGCTTACATCCAGTGCCTCGACCCCGGGCTGCCATACACCGATGGCGGGACTGTGATCTTCGAGATAACGGTGGTGAGAGATGAAGCAGAGGAAGGCGTGGAGAGTGGTGAGAGAGGTAGTTGAGGAGGCAGATATCATTGTTGAGGTAGTTGACGCTCGCGACCCCATCGGAACGAGAAACAGAAAGCTTGAGAGGCTCGTTCAGGAGGAGGGCAAGCCGCTCCTCATCGTTATGAACAAGGCAGATTTGGTGCCCAAGGAGTGGACAGAGGAGTACAAGAGGAGGAGCGACCTTCCGGTCGTTTTTATAAGCGCCCGTGAGAGAAAGGGGACAGGAATCTTAAGGAAAGAACTCAAAAAGCTCGCAAAATCCTTGCTGGATGAGAGGGAGAGGGTTAAGGTCGCCCTCATAGGCTACCCCAACGTTGGAAAGAGCACGATAATCAACACCCTAAAGGGCAAGAGGGCAGTCGGGACCGCTCCAATACCTGGCTACACGAAGGGGAAGCAGCTGATAAGGCTCAGCAAGAGGATATGGCTCCTCGACAGCCCGGGAGTTGTTCCCATCGATGATTTCGACGAGCTGGTGATTAAGGGCGGCTTTCCAGCCGATAAGATAGAGGAACCTGTAAAGCCGGCCCTCAAGCTCATCTCCAGAATCCTGGAAACGAGGAAGGAAGCGATAACCGAGAAGTTCGGAATAGAGGAGTTCGAGAGCGAGGAGGAAGTTCTCAGAAAGATAGGGGAGAGGAGGGGTTTGATAAAGGCCAGAGGAGAGGTTGACTTGGAGGAGACTGCGAGGTGGTTCCTGAGGGAGTGGCAGACGGGTCGCTTCACGCTCTTCACTAACGAGAAAGAGAGAAACCGGGACTTCGCGTGGGGCTTCAAGGAAATCCTCGATGGAGTTGAGAGGGAACTCCTCCTCGATCCAAGGAGAATACTCTGGCGATTTGAGGACGAGCTCTGGGAGAAGCTAGATGGCCAGAAGAAAGCGGGAATCAGGGAGATAGAGGGAGTAATCGTTGGCATAGCGACCGGGTTTAAAAAGTGCGACTCAGCGGTTAAGTTCCTCGAGGAGCTGACCGGCAAGCACGTTTTAGCGAGCGAGTGCTTCGGGAAGAAGTGGAAGGGAGTAATAGCGATAATGGAGTGATGGGTATGAGACTCCTCCTAACGACCTCACAGGGGATAGAAGACCTTGCGAGGGCCGAGGTCGAGAACCTGCTCTCGGAATTAGGAGTTCCGTTTCGGGTGGAGGAGAGGCCTTTGGGCGTCGAGGGGAGGCTTCTGGCTGAGGTCGGCGAAGCTTTCTACACCGACGAGAAGGGAAGAAAAAGGGAGCTTAGCGTTTCAACCTATCTTAACGAGCGCTCAAGGCTCCTCCACCGCGTTATAGTTGAGATAGCGAGCGAGCGTTTTGAGGGAATAGGTGAAGAAGAGCCCGAGAAGGTGTTGAGGAGGATAGAAGAGTTTGTCTCAGAGCTTCCGGTGGAGCGTTTCGTCAAGGTGAGCGAGAGCTTCGCGGTTCGCTCTTTCCGGAAGGGGGAGCACAGGATAACAAGCATCGATATATCCAAGACCGTCGGAAAGGCGATATTCGAGAGGCTTGAGCGCTTTGGCAGTCCAAAGGTGAACCTCGACCATCCTGCGGTGATTTTCAGGGCGGAACTTATAGGAGACGTCTTTTTTCTCGGGATAGATACCACCGGAGATAGCTCGCTCCACAAGAGGCCCTGGCGCGTTTACGACCACCCTGCTCACCTTAAGGCCAGCATAGCGAACGCACTCATAGAGCTGGCTAATCCGGAGGGAGGCCCATTTATGGACCCCTTCTGCGGTTCGGGAACTATTCCAATTGAGTTGGCTCTAAGAAGTTACACAGGTGAGATAACCTGCCTTGAGAAGTTCAGGAAACACCTTTACGGGGCGAAGATGAACGCCTTGGCGGCCGGAGTTAGGGATAGAATAGAGTTCCTCCTCGGCGACGCCACGAGGCTGAGCGAATACGTTGAGAGCGTTGACTTCGCGGTGAGCAACCTCCCCTACGGGTTGAAGATTGGGCGGAAGAGCTCCATTCCGCGGCTCTACATGGACTTCTTCGGTGAGCTCGCCAAGGTTTTGGGGAAGAGGGGAGTCTTCATAACCACTGAAAAGAGGGCGATAGAGAGGGCGATAACCGAGAACGGCTTTGAAATCAAGCACCACAGGCTTATCGGCCACGGCGGGCTGATGGTTCATCTATATATTATCATGTGATCTATTTGTTCTATATATCCATACCCGCACAAATATAGTTAAATATATTTAACTATATTCTATTGCGGCAATCTTTATATTTTCACCGTTTTATTCTCAAAACGGTGATACCATGAAAAAGGCCTTCGCCCTGATGGCTGTTGGAATCCTCCTGTTTGCCGTCCTTTCAAGCGGCTGCATAGGAGGCAGTACCTCGACCCAGACTCCCACGACGGTTACCCAGAAGGAGACTGTCACAGCAAAACCGGTTGTTTTGAGAACCACAGGAGCAACATTTCCGATGTACCAGATTCAGAAGTGGATTGAAGTTTACCAGAAGCTCAATCCCGATGTTAAGATCGAATATGAAGGTGGAGGCAGCGGGCACGGACAGGAGGCTTTCCTCAAGGGCTTGACCGACATCGGAAGAACAGATCCTCCCGTTAAGGAGGATGTGTGGAAGAAATTCCTAGCCACAGGAGATCAACCGCTACAGTTTCCCGAGGTTGTTGGAGCAGTTGTTGTATCGTTCAACGTTCCGGGGGTTAAAGAACTCAAACTCAGCAGGGAAGTTTTAGCTGAGATATTCCTCGGTGAAATCCAGTACTGGGATGATCCAAAAATAAAGAACCTCAATCCTGATGCAAAACTTCCGCACGAAAAAATCATAGTCGTGCACAGGAGTGATTCAAGCGGAACAACCGCCATATTCACAACTTACCTCAGCCTGATAAGCAAGGAGTGGGCTGAGAAAGTCGGTGCTGGAAAAGTAGTAAACTGGCCCGTCGATAAGATGGGCAGGGGGCTGGCAGGAAAGGGCAACCCCGGTGTCGTTGCAATTCTCAAGCAGACCAAATACAGCATAGCATACACGGAGCTCTCATATGCGATTAACGAAAACCTTCCAGTCGCTGCCCTTGAGAACAAGGCCGGCAAGTTCGTTAAACCAACGGAGGATACCATCAAGGCAGCTGTTGCAAATGTCAAAGCGTTCATACCAAGCCCCACGGAGGGCTACAAAGAAAACCTCAAGCAGCTTCTTGATGCTCCGGGTGATGAGTCCTATCCGATTGTGGCATTCACCCATATGCTGGTGTGGGAAAACAAGAACGGAAAGCACTACAGTCCGGAGAAAGCTAAGGCCATAAAGGCCTTCCTCAAATGGGTTCTCACGGAAGGCCAGAAACCGGAGAATCTCGCTCCCGGCTACGTTGGTCTCCCGAAAGAAGTTGCTGAGATAGGTCTCAAAGCAGTTGATATGATACAGGGGTGATTTTTCATTATTTCACTTTACCTTTTTGACTGGAGGGTAAAGAAATGAAAGTCGGCGTAAACTCCTTCATAATCAGGGAGATTTCAGGCCACGGCTTTTCTGTAGATGAGCTTCCGGTTGATGTAATCGAGCTGGGCTTTGATGATATGCCGGTTTTAACTCCCTCCGGAATAAACTGGGAGGTACTGCACGAGCTCCTCTCTCTCAACGTTGATTTCACGCTTCATGCTCCCTGCTCCGATGGAAAGAACATCAAACTTGATCTCGGGGTAAATTCGAGAAAAAATATCAGAATAATGGAGAACGTTTTCAGAATAGCCCAGATCCTTGATGCTGAATACGTTGTTGTTCATGGAGGAGATATCCGGAACAACTATCACAGGGCATTTATAAACACAAAGAGGCAGCTCATGGAAATAGCAACGATAGCCGAGGAATATGAAGTGAAGCTCGTCATGGAAAATCTAACTGACAACAGGATCGGGGCTTTTCCACACGAGCTACTCCCGTTCCTCGAAAAAAATGTTTCAGTATGCCTCGACATAGGACATGCATTTCTGACATCACTGAAATACAGGCTTGATATCGGGGAATACTTCCTGCTCGATGATATAGAGCATGTGCACCTTCACGACAACAGCGGTGCGAGAGATGAGCACAGGGCTATGGGTGAAGGCCGCATCGATTTCAACAATATTCTTCCGAAAATACTGTTTAGAAAGCCAAAGAACATCATCTGGGAGATCAGAGAGTATCAGAAAGCGGATAATATCATCAAAAGCATTCTATCAGTTAAAAGTCCCAAAATCCGGGTGGTTCGATGAGATTCGTACATGTAACGGATATACATACAGTATCAACGGAGAGGGAATGCCGGGAACTCTATGGTATATCACTCAATCCAAGAATGGCTCTGCTAAAGGCAGCAAAATGGATCAAAAAATTGAATCCAGAATTCGTGGTGGTCACGGGGGACATAGCGGCCATGGCAGATAAGAGCTATGCAGACCGGGTGCTGGGCTGGTATCTCACATTCAAGGAGTTTTTTGTGGGGCCCCTTGAGAGGAGAGGGATTAAGGTGTTCCTGATTCCGGGAAATCATGATGTCAACAAAGCTTTCGGGCTTGATGTTTATAAAGCCCTCTTCGGGCAGGACAGCTATTTCGTTGATATCAATGGAACGAGGCTCATCTTCATAACACCTAAGATGAGGACAAGAAAATGCAGACCAACAGATGAACTGATAAACTGGCTCAGGGAGATTGTAACCCCAAGATCCATCCTATTCTCCCATTATCCACTTTCCCAGTGGAAAAGAAAGGAGGAAATACTTGACATTATTGACGGAAATGTGATCGGATTCTTTTCGGGCCATCTTCACAGAAACGGCCTCAGGCTTGACAATGGCTTTCCGGAAGTGCAGACCTCAGCGCTCTCCGGCAGCTGGTGGAATCTGTGGGGAGATGAGGGGAGCATCAGAATAGTCCGGGTGGATCAGAGAGGAATCTCATCAAAAATAGTTTCGGCAGGTGGTTGATATGAGGGACAGACTGAAACTGATCCTGTTTCCTGCGGTAATTTTTGTTTTTGTGCTCTTTGCTCTGATGCTCGGGGTTTACTTTTACAACTCAATGCCAATATTTCACAGGGAGGGTCTTGACATATACCTGAAGAACATCTGGAACGCTGCGGAAGAGGCGGAGAAAGAGTACTACGGAATTCTGGCGGCAATCTGGGGAAGTGTCTATACATCCCTCGTGGCACTCATTATAGCTCTTCCCCTTGCAACAGCATACTCAATATTCGTCGTTGATTATTCCCCCAAAAAGCTCAAGAACATCCTCATAATACTCTCGGACGTGATGGCTGGCCTGCCAACAATTATCTACGGTATATGGGGTGTGTTTGTCCTCGCACCACTCCTGAGAAGATACATCATGCAGCCCCTCCACGACCACTTTTCGTTCATACCCTTCTTTTCGTACCCCCCTCTATCCGGCTTTTCGTACTTTTCGGCCGGAGTCCTCCTCGGAATAATGGTAACACCCTTTGCCTCTGCCATAATAAGGGAAGCATATCAGATGATACCCTTCACATACAGAGAAGCAGCCTACAGCCTCGGCACAACCAAACTTGAGGCAACAAAAATACTCCTCGGATACATACGGCCGGCAATATATTCCGGGACAATACTGGCATTCGGCAGAGCTGTCGGAGAAACGGCGGCGGTTAGCCTCATTATAGGAAACACGTTTAACCTGACACTCGCTCTGTTTGCACCGGGATATACGATATCCTCATTGATAGCAAATCAGTTCGGGAACGCCTTTATCTACAGCTACATGACATCCGCACTGTTTGCCGCAGGTCTTGCACTGTTTGTTATAGGACTTGCCGTCAATATCCTCGGAATTCACATGCTGAGGAGGTGGGAACGCAATGTCAAGCTATGATTACAGCACAAGGAAAATCAAAGAAAAGGCATTCCTGCTTATCGTCGCATTTTTGACGTTCACAATGTTCATTCCACTGTTCCATATCTTCCTCACCGTTTTCATCAGAGGATTTCCGGTTCTGGCTGAGAACGGGACAAAATTCATAACCGGCACCTTTCAGGACGGAGGAATAGGGCCGGCCATCCTCGGGACACTGATGCTCGTTGTTCTCGCATCCCTCCTGGGACTGCCGGTCGCATTGCTCGTCGGAATCTATGCCTATGAATACCCCCGGAGCAACATCGGAAAGATAACAAAAGCCATCCTCCAGATAATGCTGGAATTCCCAACAATACTCGTCGGAATCTTTGTAATGCAGATCCTCGTGTTTCCCATGGGCTCATATTCCGCCCTGGCCGGGGCTCTGTCACTGGCAATAATAATGATGCCGTATATAGCGGTGTATACAACGGAGGCACTCAGGCAGATACCCTTCACCTACAGGGAAGCCGCATTCGGTATGGGTCTGACGAGGATTAAAGTGGTTTTCAGAATTCTTATTCCCATGGCAAAGAGAGGTATCCTGACAGGTGTTCTGATAGGAATTGCAAAGGTTGCCGGAGAAACCGCACCCCTCTTATTCACCGCCGGCGGAGCATACCAGACGTACTATCAGGGCATCACAAAACCCGTGGGTGCAATTCCCCTTTTGATATACCAGCTCATCCAGAGTCCGAGCAATGAATACCACGAGATAGCATGGGGAGCTTCACTCGTGCTCCTCATAATATTCCTCGCACTGTTTATTCCGGTAAGACTGAGTCTTAAGGAGGTGAAATTATGAGCATAACCTCAGCCGACCTCGCAATTGAAACCGTCAGGCTGAAGATATGGTACGGGGATAACATGGTTATAAAGGGAATCAATCTCAAGATTCCAAAAAACGTTGTATTTGCCCTGATGGGTCCGAGCGGATGCGGAAAATCAACCCTGTTAAGGGCGTTTAACAGACTCCTCGAACTCAGAGAAAACACAAGGGTTGAGGGTGAGGTCAGACTGTTCGGGAAGAATATTTACAGGGAGGATGTGGATCCCATTGAAATAAGGAAAGACGTTGGCATGGTCTTCCAGTATCCGAATCCCTTCCCCCACCTAACGATTTACGACAACGTTGCAATTGGTGTTAAGCTCAACGGACTTGTTAAGAACAGAGAGGAGCTTGATAAAAGAGTTGAGTGGGCTCTAAAAAAAGCAGCGCTCTGGGATGAGGTGAAGGACAGGCTCAGGGATTATCCTGCAAACCTGAGCGGGGGGCAGAGGCAGAGACTCGTCATTGCACGGGCACTGGCCATGAAACCTAAAGTGCTGCTGATGGACGAACCCACAGCAAATGTTGACCCTGTCGGCACAAAGAAAATTGAAGAGCTGCTCTTTGAGCTGAAGCAGGATTACACAATAGTCCTCGTTACCCATTCACCCGCCCAAGCCGCCCGTATAAGCGATCACGTTGCATTCCTCTACCTCGGAGAGATCATTGAGGTGGGCCCAACAAGAAAGGTTTTCGAGAATCCAGAACATGAGCTAACCGAGAAGTATGTAACGGGGGCACTTGGATGAAATCACGGCTTTTCAGGGAAATCCAAAATCTCTTCGAGGAACTGGGGAATACCGCTATGGATGCACTTTGCCCTGAAACGATTGGGGATGAGGTCAGAACGGAGGAGCTTCTATGGAAAGCGGCTGATCTAAGAGAAAAGCTCAATGATAAAACCATAGAGGCCTTAATACGATATCAGCCCCTCGCAAGGGATATGCGGTTCATAAGGGCGGTTCTCGGCTCGACATATGACACATACAGGGTGGTGCGTCATGCCTCACGGATCAATGTTGTTCTGAATATCTCACCCGACGAAAAGGCTGAGCATGTCGCGCGTGATGTGTTTAACCTGATCCGCCCGTGGTTAAACCACGGAATATCCGCGATTGGCAGGGATGCCCGGATACCCGTGGATGATCTTCCCTTTTTTGAGTCTTCGTTCGAGGAACTGTGGGAGCATTTCTCGAAAACAGATGATCCAAAAATCATGGCCGTGCTCATTCATGGAGAGGGAATATTCAATCATACAAAACACATTCTAAGCTCCGCCCTGTATTATCAGCTGGGGAGGAAGGGGCTGGAAAAGTCCCCCATACTTCTGATAACCTGAAACATTAAGGTGGTGGCTATGAGAAAACTGCTTGAGATTGGTATGGAGCAGATAAGAAAGCTGCTGAGGGAAATGGGAAACCATGCACTGGAGTCCCTCAACTCGGTTGAAAAAAGCATGGATGGCAGATTTGACTCCACAGAAGAGATTGCAAGCAGACTCCATATACTTAGGGGAGAGGTTCTTGACATCGCTACAGAGCTGCTCGTCAGGTATTCCCCGATGGCGGGTGATCTGCGCTTCATACAGAGTGCAATAGATGTTAGCTATGACCTGTACAGGATATCGAGGTATGCCATGGAAATAGAACGCACCCTCAAGATTACCGGTGTCAGCTGCCCCTTTGAAAGCTCAAGGCATGCCCTCAAAATTGTGAGGGATATGGTCGAGCTGGCGGTTAATGCTTTCCTCGAAGGGGATGAGGTGGCTATTGGAAGGCTTATGGAGATGGACAGGGAAGTCGATGGGCTCTACATAAACTCGATAGAACTGCTAACAGAGGACTCAAGTCCATGTGTGGCCGTTGAGGCTCTCATAATACGGCACCTTGAGAGGATAAGCGACCATGCCAAGTATATAGGCGAGGCTACAATCTATGTAAAGGAGGGAAGAAGGATTTAGGAAAAAAGAGCTCAAAACCTCATTGATGTTTATTCCCCATTTTTTCAGCTAAGACGTCCTCCTCAAGCTTCCCAATTCCCTCTATCCATGCCTCAACCCTATCACCGTGCCTGAGCGGGCCGACTCCAGCCGGGGTCCCGGTCGCTATTATGTCGCCCGGCTCAAGGGTCATTATGGCCGAGACGTATTCGATTATCTCCTGGACTTTGAATATCATCTCGCTCGTCCTTGCAAGCTGTCTAAGCTGGCCGTTTACCTTGAGGCCGATTTCAAGGTCATCTATGCTCAGTTCGCGTTTATCAACCACCCTCGGGCCGATCGGTGCGAAGGTGTCGAAGCCCTTCGCTATCGTCCAGGGAAGGCCCCTCTCCCTTGCCTCGGCCTGAAGGTCTCTCGCGGTTATGTCAAGGATTACCGTGTAGCCCAGAACGTAGTCCATTGCCTTCTCTTTTGGAATGCGATTCGCGCGCTTCCCGATTATCACCGCAAGCTCAACCTCGTGGTCAACGCGCTTGCTCATCCCCGGCAGGATTATCGGCTCGTCCGGACCGATTAAGGCGCTCGGGGGTTTTAAGAAGAAGACGGGCTTTTTATGGACGTCGCTGTTCATCTCCTTGGCGTGCTCGGCGTAGTTCCTGGCAAGGGCCACTATCTTGCTCGGATGGAGCTCGTAGAAACCGTCCAAGTAAGGAAGCCGTACCATACCATCACCGCCTGTGATTGGGAAGGGAAAAGTTAAACCTTACTGTACGATTGATAGAGGTAATAAGTGGAAACGCCAAAGGTCAAGCGGTGGCGGGAGTTCCAGAACTAACGGAGCGGCTCCGGAATGCTCTTATCCCACTGCTCCCTCGCCAGCTCGCCGGTGTACTTGAACTTCTCGACCTTCTTCTCGGCCTCCTTGCGCTTCTTCTGGTGCTCCTCCAGGAAGTTCTGAACCTTTTCGATGAGATAGCGCTTGCACTGGCCGCAGAGGAGCTCGCCGTTTTTACATGCGTGGTAGCGTTCCATGAGCTTTTTATCATCCTTCTCGAAGAATATCTCCATCCACTTGAAGACGACACACTTCTCGGGTTCGCCGCCCTTTTCACGCTGCTCCTTCGCCGTCGCCCTCCCACCGGTGAGGGCATACTTCCATATCTTCTTGCCGGCCCCCTCCGGGTCGTCGGTGAGGTAGACGGCAGTTTCGGGCTTTGAGGCGCTCATCTTGCCCTCGAGGCCCATCAAACCGGGTACGAACTTTGAGTGAATGGCAGCGGTCTTGTAGTAGCCCAAACTTTCGGCGAAGTCCCTCTGGAGCCTCCAGTACGGGTCCTGGTCTATGGCCGCGGGGATTAAACACCTTTTCTTCTCGAAGAAGGTGGGAGCAGCCTGAATCGCAGGGTAGAATATCATTCCAATCTTGCTCTGCTCCGTGAAGCCAAAAACAGCACGGGCCATCGAGTAGTTTATCTTCTTCGCTATCGGTATCGCCATCTCGTAAATCTTCGTGAACTCGCTGTCCTGGAAGATGAAGGTTTTATCGGGGTCAAAGCCGACCGCTATGATGTCGAGGATGTTGTCGTAGGCCCATCTCTTCGTGTCCTCGAAGGTGAGCCTCTCCTTGAAGAGGAACTTCTCGTCGTCAGTTATCTGGACGTAGAGGTTGACGCCAAACTTCTCCTGGAGCCACCTGGTCGCGAAGAATGGAATGATGTGGCCTATGTGCATTGGGCCGCTCGGACCCCTCCCTGTGTAGAGGAAGAAGCCCTTCCCTCTCTCGTAATCCGCTAAGACCTTGTCGTAGTCCCTGTGGGAGAAGAAGAACCTCCTCCTGAAGTAGATGGGCAACTCGCTCTTGGTCAGTTCTGAGGTCTTCTCTATCAGCTCGTCCGTGAGCGGACTGGTTCCAAATTCCTTTATCAGCTTTGCGTAGTCCACTACACCTTCAACATCCCATGGGGTGACTTTAAACTCGTCGTCCATTCAAAACACCTCCATTTCCAGTGGAAACGAAGCCCAAGGCTAAGCCGAGACAGAAGAGGGAGGCTTCATCAAGGCCAAAAGCAATCACCGGGCATGGGAAGGAAAAGGGAATAAGGGGATTTAAAGTTTTTGGAGAAGCCCATAAAAACCCCACCGCTTAGCTGTCCTCATGAGCCGTGAAACCAAGGGGACACTCCTGGCCTTCATGGTGCTGATCCTGTTAGGGATTGAGCCCGTTGTAATCAAGGCCAACCCCGTCAATCCGCTCTCCTTCGCCTCGCTTTCGGCCTTATTCGCTTCGCTGTTCCTCTGGCCGGTTCTTATGGCAAGAGGCCACGCCCGGGAAATCCTAGAGAAGCCCGAGGAGCTAAAAAAGGCCTTCCTCACGGGCCTTTTCGCAACCGCCATAGCCTATTCCCTCTTTACCTACGGGACGAGGCTGAGTTCCGCCGTAAACTCAGCCATACTGACTCGCTTCGAGGTGTTCTATTCTTTCCTAATCTCATGGCTCCTCCTGAGGGAAAGGATAACTGGAAGGGCTGTGGTTTCGGCCCTAGCCCTAATTGTGGGTGTTTTCCTGGTCGTTGGCCAGGGGAAGAGGCCCGAGTTAATGAAGGGTGACTTTCTGCTCCTTCTAACTCCCCTCTTCTGGCAGCTCGGCCATGCAGTGGCGAAGAGAACTGCCTACAAGCCCCTAACCATAGCAACGCTAAGGAACACCTTCGGAGGGCTTATCCTCCTCGTTCCAGTCCTCTTAAAAGGTTTCGCCTTCACAGGGCTGGCCCTCGCGGAGGGCCTGATCATCGCCCTAACCCAGAGCCTCTGGTATTCCGCCATAGCGAGGATTAATCTCTCGAAGGCGACGGCGATTTTAACTCCGGCACCCGCTTTGACGGTGCTCCTCTCGATTGCAGTCCTCAGGGAGAGCGTTACCCCCCACCACATCGCGGGCTTAACCTTAATAACCGCCGGAACGCTCCTCGTAAGCAGGGAGGAAAGCGGGGTAAAGGAATAGTACCCACCAAAAAACCAACACAAAACGCCATCTTTTGAAAAGAGAAGAACATTAAACGTGATAAAGAAAAAGTCAGAGCTTCCCGTTCTCCATCAGCCACTCCCCGTAGCGGACGAGGGCGTAAACCGCGTCGACACCGTCTTCAACGGTCTCGTAGACGGGAACGCCCTTGAGCTCGATGTTCCTGGCCATCTTGTGCGGGTAAGCTCCGCCAGGGGCAACGAAAACTATTGGCTTGCCGTAGGCCCCCATTCTCTCCATGGCCTCAACGATTCCCCCGTCAAGGGCCGGGCTCTGGAAGAGCGCTATGACAGCGAGGACGTCGACGTTCGGATCTTCTAGGGCGTAGCGCATGGCTATCTCGTAGCGGCTGGATGGAGCGTCGCCTATTACATCTATCGGGTTCCTGTAGCTCATGTGGCGCGGGAGCTTGCCCTCCTCGATGTCTTTCCTAAAGCGTTCGTTGGTTTCCTCGCTCAGCTCCGCGAGTTTCATGCCCTTCTCAAGCAGGCCGTCGCTCATCATGACTCCCGCCCCACCGCCGTTGGTAACTATCGCGACCCTGTTGCCCTTCGCAGGCTTCTGCATAGCCAGGGCCTTCGCGTAGTTGAAGAGCTGGCGCATGTTCTTGGCGCTCAGAACGCCGGTCTGCTCGAAAGCGGCCTTGTATATTTTGAAGGAACCGGCGAGTGAACCTGTGTGGGAAGCGGCGGCCTTCGCTCCGGCCTCGGTCCTCCCGCTCTTGAGCACCACAACGGGCTTCTTGAGGATGACCTCCTTTGCCGTGTTGAAGAACTTCCTCCCGTCCTTGACGCCCTCTATGTAGCCGGTGATGACACCTGTCTTCGAGTCATCACCGAGGTAGGCCATGAAGTCGCTCTCGTCCAGATCGGCCATGTTGCCGAGGCTGATGAACTTGCTCATGCCTATCTTGTGGCTGGCGGCCCAGTCGAGGATTGCAGCACCGAAGGCACCGCTCTGGCTCATGAAGGCGACCTTTCCGAAGGAGGGTCTAGCCTGCCTCTCCGGCGGGTTGAAGTTACAGTCAAAGCCGTTCTCGAGGTTGGTGACACCGAGACAGTTCGGACCAACGAGCCTTATTCCCCACTTCCTGGCGCGTCTGACGAGCTCCTCCTCAAGCTCGGCCCTTCCAGCCTCCTTAAAACCGGCGGAGATGACGACCGCCGCCTTGACACCCTTTCTACCGCACTCGTCTATGACGTCGGGTACGAACCGGGCCGGGACCGCTATTACCGCAACGTCGATCTCACCGGGCACCTCCTGAACGCTCCGGTAAACCCGAAAACTCTTTCCGTGGATTTCTATCTCGCCACCCCTAACGTTGACGGCGTAGACCTTTCCATTGAAACGGAGCGTTATCGAGCGCATTATCGCGTTTCCAACCTTTCCGGGGACGTTTGACGCCCCGATGACGGCAACGCTTTTTGGATAAAACAGGAAATCGAGCTTTGGAGCCTCCATCTTGCCCACCTCCGAAGTTTTTTCGGGAGTCCGTATTTAAATCTTCCCGCACATGGACGTGCACCGAAAGATGGATATTTTATCCATACGCTGGAAGTACGAGGCTTTACTTATATAAACGTTGCGAGGGAAAGGGTTATATTGTAGAACGTTAAAAGGAGGATAGGAACGTTCAAATTGGGTGAGGAAGATGTCGAAGGTTAAGGTCGTTACCGATCCGGAAGTCATAAAATTAATGCTTGAGAGCACAAGGAGGCAGATACTCAGCCTGCTTCGTAGCAAGGAAATGACGATTTCACAGTTGAGTGAGATACTTGGTAAGACCCCACAGACTATATACCACCACATAGAGAAGCTCAAGGAGGCCGGCCTCGTAGAGGTAAAGAGAACCGAGATGAAGGGCAACCTCATCGAGAAATATTACGGAAGGACCGCAGACGCGTTCTACATAAACCTCTACCTCGGCGACGAGGAGCTCCGCTACTTCGCCCGCTCAAGGCTCAAGACCAAACTTGGAATATTCAGGGCCCTAGGGTATGAGTTCGACGATGAGAAGCTCCTGGACATCATGGACAGGCTCCTGAAGAAGGAACACGAGTACAAGACCCAGATAAGCCGGGAGATAGAAGAAAACGAGGAGAGACTCAGGGACGCCTCAGATGAGGACATAATACACGCCATAGAATGGCTCTCGATGGCCCGTATGGCGAGGGATGAGGAATTCAGAAAATTGATGGAGGAACTCGGCAAAACCCTTAAAAAGTGAGGTTTAAAGTGGAAGCGATGGGACATGGCCAGAGGCATAAGATTGTTGGTTTTGGACGTTCTTAAACCACACCAGCCGATCGTTACGGAGCTGGCGCTTGGACTCAGCGAACTTGAAGGGGTTGAGGGTGTCAACATAACTCTCGTTGAGATCGATAAAGAAACCGAGAACATCAAGATAACGATGGTCGGCGATGACCTCGACTACGACGAGATAGTAAGAACAATAGAGGAATTCGGTGGCGTTGTTCACAGCATAGATATGGTGGCCGCCGGGAAGAAGATCGTCGAAGAGGGCGAAACTCCCCAGGACAAGCTGGAGGAGTAACCGTGAGAGAGGTTCTCATCATAACAGACCCCCAGGTAGTTAAGGTGCTCTCCGAGGAAACCCGCTTTGGGATATTGAAGCTTCTGAGGGAGCACCCCATGACGGTCAACGAGCTCAGCCACGCCCTTGGAAAAGAGAGAACAACGATATACCGGCACATTAAAGCACTCGAAAACGCGGGGCTAATTGAGGAATTTGACAACCAGAGGAACGAGAAGGTTTACGCAAGAACCGCGAGGATGTTCTTGATAAAGGCAGAGCCCGACGAGAGCGTGGAGAAGTTCCGAGAGGCCTATCTGCAGGTCGAGGCCGAGAAGCTCGTCATGATACTTGAAAAAGCGGGGTTCAAAATAAGCAACAGGGCCAAGCTTGTGAAGGTTGCCAAGGAAGTCCTCAACGAAATAGAACTCAACTCACAGCCAGTTCTCAAAAGGATCTCCCAGGCGGACGTTGAACTCACCGAGATAGAGTTATTCCATCTCCTCAACATGCTGGTGTTCATGCAGAGCTGCAAACTCTGTGAACGGGCCCGGAGAACCAGAGAACTGATAGAACTATGATGTCACGCCGTTTTTGAAACTGAACGTTCCGTTTTTGGTCCGTAGATGGATGTTCTTTCATATTCTCCAATGAACATTAATGACAAAGCTTAAATATTTCACCGCGAGTGATATATTCTGGGCAGATGGCCCGTTGAGTGCACACGGTGGTTGAGATGAAGAGGGAAGTGTTCGTTCTGTTGCTTGTTCTGGTGGTTTTAACCAGCGTTTCCGCCGTCCCCGTTGGGGCCCAGAGTCTTGAGAACGGGGGAGTGATAATGCAGGCGTTCTACTGGGACGTCCCCGGCGGTGGAGTCTGGTGGAACACCATAAAGGAGAAGATACCAGAGTGGGCCAGCGATGGGATATCAGCGATATGGATTCCGCCAGCGGAGAAAGGGGCGAGCGGCGGTTATTCTATGGGATACGACCCCTACGATTTCTTCGACTTGGGGCAGTACTACCAGAAGGGGACCGTTGAGACCCGCTTCGGCTCGAAGCAGGAGCTAGTAGACATGATAAACACCGCCCACGCATATGGGATAAAGGTAATAGCGGACATAGTCATAAACCACCGCTCGGGCGGTGACAGTGAATGGAATCCATACACAAACAGTTACACCTGGACGGACTTCTCAAAAGTTGCCTCTGGCAAGTACAAGGCTCACTACATGGATTTCCATCCCGACAACTACAGCACCTCGGATGAGGGAACCTTCGGAGGTTTCCCGGACATAGATCATCTGGTTCCCTTCAACCAGTACTGGCTGTGGGCAAGCAACGAGAGCTACGCAGCGTTGCTGAGGAGTATTGGTATCGATGCCTGGCGCTTCGACTACGTCAAGGGTTACGGGGCGTGGGTAGTTAAGGACTGGCTCAACCGGTGGGGTGGCTGGGCCGTCGGCGAGTACTGGGACACCAACGTCGATGCACTCCTCAACTGGGCCTACGCGAGTGGGGCAAAGGTCTTCGACTTCCCGCTCTACTACAAGATGCACGAAGCCTTCGACAACAACGACATACCCGCCTTGGTCGATGCCATCCAGAACGGCGGAACCGTCGTCTCCCGCGATCCATTCAAAGCCGTAACCTTCGTCGCCAACCACGACACCAATATAATATGGAACAAGTACCCGGCCTACGCATTTATCCTGACCTACGAGGGGCAACCGGTCATATTCTACCGTGACTTTGAAGAGTGGCTCAACAAGGACAAACTCATCAACCTCATCTGGATACACGACCACCTCGCCGGCGGAAGCACGAAAATCCTGTACTACGACAACAACGAGCTGATATTCGAGAGAACTGGGTACGGGGACAAACCAGGTCTCGTAACATACATAAACCTCGGAAGTGACTGGGCCAACCACTGGGTGAACCTAGGTTCGAAGTTCGCGGGGGCCACGATCCACGAGTATACAGGAAACCTCGGAGGATGGGTTGACCGGAACGTCCAGTACGACGGATGGGTCGAGCTGACCGCACCACCGTACGATCCATCGAACGGATATTACGGTTACACCGTATGGAGCTACGCCGGCGTTGGATGAGCCTGTTTTATTTAAATTTTTTACTTGTCAAAAGTTATAGAAGCAGAGGAAATTAAAAATCCAGAACCCACTTCACAGCGTGCGGCACCTTCTCCGCAACCTCCAAGGCGGTGAAGTTCTCACCGAGCTCCTCCTTTACTATGCCCCCAGCGAGACCGTTAAGGAAGGCACCGGCTGAAGAGGCCCTTAGCGGTTCGTTGCCGAGCGCGAGCAGAGCGCCAACGAGGCCCGCTAAAACATCCCCGGTTCCACCGGTGGTCATTCCCCTGTTGCCGGTTTTGTTGTACTTCCAGATTTTTCCGTCGCTGATGATGTCATAGGAGCCTTTTAGGAGGATAACGCCGTCAATTTCCCTCGCCTTTTCTTTCACCACATCGGCCTTCTCCGTGAGTGAACCCTCCGGCCTCACTCCGAAGAGAACTTTGAACTCGCCAGCGTGGGGCGTCAGGACGAAGGTCTTGCCCCTAAGAACGCTTAAGTCCCCGGCTATTGCCTTTAGGCCATCGGCATCGATGACCATCGGCTTCTCACAGCGCTTGATGAATTCTCCCACAAACTCCCCGGTTTTCCCGGCGAGACCAATTCCCGGGCCGATAACGACGGCATCGGCCTTTTCTGCCAGTGTCAGAACTTCTTCAAGGTGTTCTTTTGTGAAGTTCTTTCCCCCGACGGGCCTCAAAATTAAGTCGGGATCGCTTATCCGTTTCGCCGGCTCGGAGGGCATCGCCAAGTAAACTAGATCGACAAGGTAGCCCGCGGCCTTGGAAGCGAGATATGGAGCACCGTAGTAGTCCCTGCTCCCACCGATGATGAGCAGTTTACCGTTCTGTCCCTTGTGCTCGCCCTTCTTCCTTAAAGCGAACTTTGCATCACCGGGGCCGACGAGGTGGTAAAGCTCCTTTGGATAACCTATCTTGACCACAACACGCTCGAAGCCTTCATACTCCTCCTTGTCCCACTGGAAGGTCACCGCGAAGTCGGCCTTAACGCGAACCGAGGATGGATAGCCGCTCGGCAGGTCGACGCTAACTATCTTCGCCATTCCCGCGTATTCGTTAATCTTCTCTATCGCGGAGTGTATCGGCTCCCTCGGTTCGCCCCTCGTTCCCGCCCCTAGGAGAGCGTCAACGATGACATCATAACCGCCCAGGTCGAGGGATTTTATGTAATGGGAGTCCTTGAGAACCCTGATCTTCACGAAATCAAGGCCCTTCAGGATTTCCCAGTTGTGCCTCGCTTCCTCGCTCCTTATCTTTGCCTCATCTCCTACGAGGAAGAGTGTGACGTCGTTCTCGAAGCTGAGATGCCGGGCTGCAACGAAGCCATCGCCACCGTTGTTGCCCGTTCCGGAGAAAACCGCTATCCTGAGGCCCCGTCCAAAGCGCTCCTCAACCATTCTCGCGACTCCCGCTCCGGCGTTCTCCATGAGCTGATGGGGGGTAATCCCGAGCCATTTCGCGTTTATGTCCCAGGTGTAAACGTCCTCGATTCGCATGAGTATCACCGTTTGATTCTTAGACCCAAAGTATTAAATCGTTTTCAACCCCCATCCAAGTCGACAACAAGGCCAGCAGAAACAGGAGGCCACACGGAAAGAGCCCACGACGGAGTATCGGCATCGCAGGAGAAGAGCCCCCATAAAAACCCCAGAAAAAGGGGAAAGTTTCAATGCCCACTCAGACCTAGTTATCCCCTGTTTTTTTGGAGTCTGGGGACTGTGAGCTGAGGTACAGCAGTACCGTTATTAGAACCGAACCAAGAACAAAGATCGTAACGACAGTGTCCAGGCCATACAGAGGATTCATAAAGTACAGTGAACCCGAGTAGCTGCCACAGCTCATAGAGAGACACAGGAGCTTCCGGATGGTATAATATAGTATCAAAAAACCCACCATGTAGAGGAACACGAACCCCATAGCAACCTTTTTAATTATTTCTTCACATGATGTGGCCATGATTACCACAAAAGTAAAAATACACCGGAGGTTATAATGTTTTCGCAACCCGATAAAGGGCCTCCCACGCGGTTTTGTACGATTCACCCGAGTACAGCACGAGGTAAACTTTCTCCACACTCCTCGCTTCATTGGAGAACTCTTCGACAGTCCTCCCGAGGGTCTTCACGACCCCTTCCAGCGGGCAGCCGTAGATACCGGCGCTTACCGCTGGAAACGCTATCGTCCTAGCCCCAAGCTCGTCGGCCTTTCTCAACGCGCCGAAAATTGCCTTTCTGAGCTTCTCCCTTTTGTCCTCGTCCCATATCCCGCCGCAGTAGGGCCCAACCGTGTGGAGGACATAACGGATTCCATAACGTTCAAGCTTCATCGCCGGCGTTACGACGACCTCACCGTGCTCAATGAAATCCTTCCCAAGCTGCTTCCTCATGGCTTCCCTGCTCACCTTGATGTACTCACGGGCGTTTCCAGCTGCTGCTTTGGCTATGGCGTAGGCGACGCCACCCCCGTGCTCCAGATGGCGGTTGGCGGCGTTAACTATCGCCTCGGCAGGAAAGCGGGTTATATCCCCACGGACAATCTCAAAGGAAACCATCGGACTCACCGTGATGCAATATTCCTGGGTCCTAAAACGCGTTTCCCCGGACACACGATCAGTGTCAGTAATACTTAAAAACTCTCGATACTGAAAACGAGCGGTGGTAGTATGGAAGCGTTCAATGCCATTGGAGAAGCAATTCACGCTATGTCTAAGGATTCGAGGTTATGGCGTTATCCTCTGTTAGGCTCCACGGCTGCAGCGGTCATGCTGGCCGCTGCCGGCGTTGGTAGCGACGCCAGGTTGGTGGACAACCACCCAAACGTCCCCCTTGTGGTGATCATCACCATCGCTCTCTTGGTCATTCTGATAAAAGTCAGTCTGGTGTACTACCCTGCCAAAGCCTATCAGTACCAAACAACCGAAACCGAGTTCTCCGAGACCGGACTTGCGCTGAGGTCCATCCCAAGGGGCATGATCACGGTGCTGCTCTCCATAGGATACGGAATAGTACTGGGGCTTCTGGTGCTTGTGCTCGCAATACCGTTTATAGTGCTCTACTTCATAATGAAGGGGTTATTCGGCCCAGTGGGTAGCGTGATCGGTGTGATCACCGCCCTCCCCTTAGTAGCCTGGGGGATTGGAGTAGCTGCAATTATGGTGCCGGCGTACATCCTATCTGGGGACCCAGGCGAAGGTTTCAGCATGATCGGCACGGCGTTCAACCTGAAAAAGGAATTCATGGCGTTCGGGGGCATCCTCCTCTTAATAACCCTCGCAACAATCCTCGCGGTCGACGGGATGGAGGAGATATTATCCTGGACGTTTAGGGGACTCCCTGGCGCCCTAGCAGTGGGAAGTGTAGACGGAGCGGCCACTGGTGCCGTAAGTGCCCTGAGCAGCATAGCCGGTGCCGCTATGTACAGATGTCTCTCCAGCGGGCCCGTAAGAATAAAAGAGGATGTGAAAATAGACCCGGACTGGCTGGCCAGCCTCTGAGCTAAGCCAGTTTTTCTATCGTTTTTTCTGCCCCATCAAGGATTCTCTCCTCGTCGAGCGTGAGAACCTCGCGGTCGAGCATTATGATTTTTCCGTCGACTATCGTCGTCTCGACGTCGTTTCCACTGGCAGAGTAGACGAGGTGGCTTATCACGTTGTTCACCGGCCTTAGATGTGGCCTGTTAAAGTCAATGATGATCATATCCGCCAGGTAGTCCTCCTTTATGACACCCGCGTTGAGGCGAAGAGCCCTGGCGCCGTTGATGGTGGCCATTCTAAAGACTGTCTTGGCGTCCGCCACCGTCGGGTCAAGGGTGTGGACCTTGTGGAGCAGGGCCGCTAACTTCATCTCCTCGAGCATGTCAAGGTTGTTGTTGCTCGCTGCCCCGTCCGTTCCGAGGCCGACGTTCACACCCGCGTTGAGCAGCCTCTGGAGGGGCATCACCCCGCTTGCGAGCTTCATGTTGCTGGCAGGGTTGTGGGCGACGGTGACGCCGTGCCTCGCGAGTATCTGTATGTCCCTGCTGTCGAGCCAGACGCCGTGGGCCATAATTAAATCGCTCCCAAGGAAGCCTATCTCATCGAGCAGCACAACGGGGCTCTTGCCGTAGCGCTCCTGAATCTTGCCGAGCTCCGCCATCGTTTCGCTCACGTGAATCGTTATGAGACTGTTATGCTCGTTCGCCAGCTTCCTGACCTCCTTGAGCAGGGCCAGCGAGCAGGTGTAGGGGGCGTGGGGCCCAAAGACGAAGTGAACCCTGTCAGAGTTAAGGTCTTCAATGGCCTTCCTCTCGCGAAGGGCCTCTTTTATCTCATTCCCGGTCTTCTCTGGGTCGCCGAGGTCTATCATCCCGTAGGAGAGGTAGCCCCTCAAGCCGGCTTCAAGAACTGCCTCAGCCACCGCGTCCATCTGGAAGTACATGTCGAGGAAAGCCGTTGTCCCGGTCTTTATCATCTCAAGCGCCCCGAGGTAGGCACCGGCCTTTATATGCTCCCTCGTGAGCTTCGCCTCTCTTGGCCATATGTGGTTCTGGAGCCAGTCCATCAGCGGAAGGTCGTCCGCTAAGCCACGCAGAAGGCCCATCGGGGAGTGGGTGTGCAGGTTTACGAAGCCCGGGGAAACGACCCTTCCCTTCGCATCGATGACGGTATCGGCGGCCTCGTTTATATCCTTGGAAACCTTGGCGATGCGGTTTCCCTCTATGAGAACGTCAGCCCTTATCACCTCAAAGTTCTCGCCGTAGATAACACGTCCGTTTCTTATGAGAATGCTCATGAGCACCACCCCTTTTAAAGAGCCCTGTTTCCGGTGGAAGTTAAAAAGGTGTCGGGAATAATCAAAAGCCATGACCAACCGCCCGAGTGGACTTAAGCTTGAGGAGGATCAAAATTCCAACCGGAGTCAGTGACGCTGGAATAAGAAACGTTAACCCCGGGCCGATGCCCCAGAGAAAAGTCCCAACTACAGGCCCCGGAACCGCGGAAAGTTTGGCCAGCGAAGATTTGAAACCGAGAACAAGGGCCCTGTGTTCAGGCGTCGTGTTCTCGATCAGGTACCTGCTGGAGGCGACGTTAAGTTGCTCGACGAAGGCGAGAAACCACAGAGACATAAAAGCGCCCGAGAACGGAGCGAGTGCGAAGAGAATTAGCAGGGGGATGGAAAGGAAATCCTTCAGTATTAGGGAGTTCAAACTGCCGATTCTGTCCACAACATAGCCGGCGATAAATGCTCCAACGAGGGTTACAAAGCCTATAGAAGAGTAAAGCCAAGAGATTTGAGAAACCGTGAGCGAGTAAACCTTTTGAAGGAACACAGGGACGAAGGGAGACGCTATAGAGCTGACGAAGAGCTCAAAGCAGATGTAAGCCATGAAAAGCTTCAGAAGGGGCTCTTTAAGCAGTGCCACCCCCTTAAGAGCTTCCCCAAATCTTTCAAAGGCTCCGTCGGTTTTTCTCGCTGCGGTTTCAGAAACACGGAAGTAGAGAAAAATGGAGACAGCTACAAACGGGGCCGAGAGGGTAAAAAGACGGGGATTATCGAGCCTCCCTGCCAGAGAGCCGAAGATGAAGTAACTCAGGATTCCGGAAGCACTGCTCGCCATGAAGAGAAGCGATATCGCCTTTCCCATACAGTCTATCGGTACGGACTCCGCTATGAGGGAGAACAACGCCGGGGAGGGAGCGATGAAAGATGCACTAAGCACTATCGCAGGCAAAACGAGCAATCCGCCACCCGAATCCGCCACAAGGGCGAGGGAAAGCAGGGCCAGCACCTCAAAAACCGCCGATACAAGGATTACACGCCTCCTCTCGTGTGAATCAGCCAAAGCCCCGGCAACAATTGGCAGGAAGCCTGCGAAGACGTTGCTAACCATTGCAAAGAGGCCCACAAGAGCAGGACCACCGATGGAGGCGAGGGTTATGTTCAGGTAGTAGCCGATGAGATAGGCCACCGCAAAGACGTTTATGGAGTAAGCCAAGAGCAGTGTCCTAGCGTTACCGCTCTTTAGCAGTGTCCGATAGCCGGGAGTTGCCAAGCCTAATCACCTTCACCGCAAAGCCTTTCCTCCTTGCCTCGGAGTAGAGGTCGTCAATGGTTCTTAAAAGCTCCATCTTTAGGCTTTCATCGACTTCCAGCTTCTCGATTTCAGTTTTCAGTCTTTTCCAGGCTTCGTCGTTCCTGCGTTTGGTTTTCTCATTGCTCCTCCACGTGAGAAAAGCAGCCAACACCGCAGCACCGATGAGGATGAAGACATTCCTGTGCGTCTCAGGCAGGAGTGAGGCGTAGAGTGCAAAGAGGGCTATGGCAACGACTTCTGGAATATCACCGGCGGAAAAGAGCCTCACGACAACCACCAGAAGACGTTAAAAGAGTGAATTAAAAAAGTTTTCTACATCAGAAAACGCCTCAGCAAGTGGAAGACCCAAAAAGATTAGAAAAATCAACTAACAACTCCCCTTTCGCTTACAAGCCCGGCACATTTATCCGCGCAGCAAAAGACAAACGTTAAAGAGAGTAAAGCTAAAACAAGCATGAAGATTTACTTGAGGAGAAGAGATAAAACCCGAAAGCAGAAAAAACCTTTAGGGATAAAACCCAAAAGAAGTCGATGGTTTTCCCCCATTGCCACCACCGGCCGACTTTAAGTCTTAACCCTAATCTTCTTGTACTCTACGACAATCACCAAACCATCCTGCTTTATTGTAATCCTATCTGGAAGTTTTCCATCAAGCTGAATTTCGTATGTTGGCAGTCCGGGAGTTTTTGGTCTCAGTAAGAGCGTGTTACCCTTCTTCGTGACGTTAAACGAGTCGAGGTTGTTGAGTATTGAGGCGAAAGGGTCGAGGGCGTTGACGTCCTCTATGGTGGCGTTGAGGACAAACGTTCCGTTGGAGGTTACAACCTTCTGGATGCCCTTTTCAATGATGATCTTTTGAACCATGGAGCTGTTTATGTAATCTTCTCTCGTGATTTTGTCTGGCTTTGTGAAGTTCACGTAGCTCTCAAACGTCTGGTTGCCGATTTTTATTGTTTCATGCGCCGTGAAGGAATTAATGGAGTGCCAGTAGAAGAGGACATCCTTAATCGAATTACTTGAGGAGGAGATACATCCGCCAGCTGAAACTACCATTGTCAAACAGAGGACAATAAAAGCTATGAGAATCCTATTCATTTTTCACCCCCCACTTTAGATGCTTTAATTAGCATAGAGATTTGCCAACATAGATAGCAATATCCGTTTACTGGGATTCATTCGTCTTAATCCGAAAAACTTTGAAGTATACTCCACGTTTCTTTGACTTTAGGAATGTTTTTATTTCAGTGTAGAGCTGTTCTTTCACATTGTCTTCAATATCAAGCTCTTCCATAGTTTGTCTGAGGGACGCATCCATTTCTGACTCAGCAAGTTTCCTGTTATAAAGCGTCAAGAAAGCCGCTAAAACTGCAGTTCCAAGTATTCCCCCGATATCCCGGTAGTTATCCGGAAGAATTGAAATATAAAAAGCCCAGAGGGCTATAGCTAAGATGTCAACACCCTTTCTCATGAGGCATCACCCACAGGCATGTATCATCTTACAGAACTTGGAGGCTCCCCACGTTCCACAGATGGTTCCACCCCCAAATTCTAGTGCATATTGAACAAAATCGTCACATGGTGGAATACAAGCTGCTACGCATATAACTACAATCCACGGCTCTTCAATAAATGCTGCGCAAAATATCCCACATACACCTCTGCATCCAATTTGAACAATTCTATGAACTCCAAATCCACAAGCAAAGGCAAAGAAGTATTTACATATCGTACATTTCCCAGGCAGTCCCCACTCAGGAGCAGGGATTGACTTAACTACCTTTTCAAGTTTCCCGTTTTTATAGTAGTATATTTCAACTGTTTTGTTTTTATATATAGCTATCCCAGTGGCATCGCCAAGTTCATTTCTAACATGTATTACAGTTGCACGATATTTCCCATATGCTGGGACTTTTATGATTTCAGTTGTCCCCTTTGATGAAGAAACCAGTAGAATCGTAGCATTATTGAAATCTGGAGTGAAATGAAACCCATAGAGGTTCCTTCTCAAAGCTAATGAATCCTTAACATTAAATGCTTCAAGTGCTTTAAAGTAAGCTACCGGGCCCTTCAGTTCCTGCACCTTGAGATCCTTCGGCAGGCTCACGTTCCCGGAGCAGCATGGGCATCCAACGGTTTGAGGGGTGCCCTGTGTTGACTTTGGCACAGTATCGGACGCCGCCATAGCAGAGCTGGCCGTTAGACCCCACACGAGGAACACAACTACTACAGCCAGGAACCGCTTCACGAGCATCACCAGCATTAATGAAGACAAACTCATATTTAAGCTTTACTCTTTACTATCGTGTATTTGTTTTTTTTTTCAAAGTTAGATAAAAGACTTTACTTGGAGTTTGTCCAACAACAATCCGTGGAGATTATTTAGGTTTAAAAGCGCACCAACAGGCAGTAGTAACAAAAGCAACAGAAACAACAAACAAAATAGAGGGAGAAGTACCAAAATTTCACACGAACATTGTCCTAAGCACATCGGCACAGCCACACTTCCTCTCCTCCGGAATCCCCGGGATGGCCTTCTTGAGCAACTCCTGAACCTTGTAGTTGTTCTCGGTCATAACCTTGAGAACCTCCTGTGCATCGACGGGCTTCTCGGCCCAGACGTCGTAGTCAGTGACGGTCGCTATGTTCGCGTAGCACATGCCGAGCTCTCTAGCGAGGTTTATCTCAGGCACAAGGGTCATGCCAATGATGTGGGCGTACTGGCGGAACATGAAACTCTCCGCCCTAGTTGAGAACCTCGGGCCTTCAATGCAGACGTAGGTGCCCTTCTCGTGGACGGGGAAGCCGAGCTCTTTTGCTGTTTCGTAGAATATCTTCCTCATTTCCGGGCAGAACGGGTCGGCCATCGAAACGTGGGCGACGCGCGGCCCGTTGTAGAAGGTGTAGTCCCTCTTCTTGGTGAAGTCGATGAACTGGTCTGTTATGACGATGTCCCCTGGTTTGTACTCCTCGCGGAGCGAGCCGACGGCGGTAACGCCTATGACCCTCTCAACGCCGAGCTCCTTGAGAGCCCAGATGTTTGCCCTATAAGGAACCTCGTGCGGCGGAAACTCGTGGTGCTTCCCGTGCCTTGGGATGAAGGCTACCTCAACGCCCCCGATTTCACCTATTTCCACCGGAGCAGAGGGCCTGCCGTAGGGCGTGTGAACCTTCAGGGTTTCCTTCGGCTCGAAGACGCCGTAGACTCCAGAACCACCTATGATGCTTATCCTCGGCATGGTCATCACCGTGTTAAATGATACCCCGAATCATATAAGGGTTGCCTTTCCAGTGGAAATATAACTCCCCAGGTTAACCAATGGCATTATCTTGCAGTCCCGCGGGAAGGCAGTAATAAACCCAACGACAGCAGAGAACCGTACCAGAGGACAAGCCACGGCAGAAAAACGAGGGCCGTGTGTAAGTCAACTCCACCTAGAAAAACGCTCGGAAATTCAAAGAGAAGAGCGATTGCCACGTAAACCATCAGGGGAGCCTTCAAAGGCAACCGGGAACCGGAAAAACCCAGTAGAAGCTCAAACATGGTCATAACGACGATGTAACCCAACCAAGCGAGAGCCGGCAGTTTATCGAAGATTAGGAAGTTGTACATAATCGTCAAAAAGAGTGGATAGGTAAAGGCGAAAGCTCTCAGGAAGAGCCTCAAAAAGATGAGAAAACGAAGGGAGTATCGCATATCTCACTACCTCTCACGAATAATAATGCCAGACCTTGGACATGTCAGGGTTCGTATCCACAGTGTCCATAAGAGGGTTCCACGTATTGCTAACATAAACTTCAATGGAAGAGGAATAAGGCTTAATCCCATAGCCGTGGGTGGGCGCTGGCGTTGCATATGTCTGACTTATCTCATGGCAAAGCAAATATCCACATTCTGTGTAAGTGCTAAATGTCGTTGGAAATGTTATTAGGCCATCTTTGACTTTGATGTTCTCAATGTCCTCGCAACCATAACTGCTATCCCGTCCAGGATACCTAACACAACGAATCTTATTGTATACATCATCAAGTGAAGGGTTCGGATGGTCTTCATCATAAAAATGGAGTTCATACGTTACACTTGTTGAGTCATAATAGACAACGATTTTAAAGAGGTCATTATGACCATTCACGTTGTATTGGTATCCTTTACTGTCAGTTCCTGCTCCCCCATCAATATCAACTTTCACTTGAACCCACCAGTGTATTGGGTATGGAATCGACGAGCTCATCGGAGCGTAGTAGTAATCGTAAACCTTACCGTTATTCCTAACGGAGGCAACTTTAATGGGCTTCACAACCAAAACTTTAGCGTTCTTGGGATAAAAGCTCTTCTGGAGAACAAGGCGTGTAAGTTCATCCCCAAAGTGGGGATTCTCTACAGTTCCTCTGGCTTTGTTCAGGTCACTCTTGCAGTGGACAAACATGTCAACTGCCGTCCATCCACTTACATCTGCCCGAGGCCTAAGCACTAACAAACCCTGAAAAAACAAAACAGACACCAGCACTCCAGCCAAGAGTCTTGCCCATCTCAAGGACATCACCACTAGACATTGGCATTAGACCCGTACATAGTTTTCTATTGACAATAGTTTAAAACACAAAACTCAAAATAGAAAGTATGGACGCCTTAAGGAATTTCTAATGATTTCTCGTAATATTCGACCCGTTATAATACAAGACAAATCGACCCAACATTGACTCCGGAACGATGGAGTCCAAAACTTTAATAACCTCTGGGAATTAAATATTGGCCGGAGGTGGTGGGATGGAAAATGGGAAGCCGGTAAAGGTCGTCCTACCGGAGATCAAAAAACCAATTTTCATCGAGGGCTACCCCGGGGTCGGGCTGGTTGGGCACATAGCGGCCAACTTCCTGGCCAGGGAGCTTGGAATGAAGATGATAGGCTACGTGGAGAGCCCGTTCATTCCGCCGATGAGCATCATCCTAGAAGGAAAACCCAACCCCCCGCTCCGATTCTACGGAAAGGACAACATAATCGTGGCGGTTGCGGACATCTACGTCCCGCCCACCCTGGTGAGCGAGATAGCCCGGGAGCTCGTGAGGTACCTCAAAAAAAGCAACGCCCAGAAGATAATATCGCTCGGCGGCATAGGAATAGGCCTCTTCAAGGAGGAGATGGACGTCTGGGGAGTTGGAGCCAAGGAGGAGCTGAACAGAGAGCTTGAGGACCTGGGGGTGAAACTCCTCCAGTACGGTTCAATAATGGGGATGAGCGGAAAGCTCCTCTGGGAGGCGAGCAAGGAAGAGCTCAGCACCTATGTGCTGTTGGGGGAGACCTTCGGGGACAGACCCGACCCGAGGGCCGCTGCCAACGTTGTGGAGGTTCTGAAATCGCTGACTGGAATAGACGTGTCAACAGAACCGCTTCTCAAGGAGGCTGAGGGGATAGAGGAACAGCTCAGGAAGATGCATGAACAGATGGAAGCGGCCCGCCAGAAGGCCCAGAAGCAGTACGAGAGCATCTACCTATGAGGTGATGGGGATGGAGGCAGTTGTGCTGGCGGGAATGGCAAGGCGTATCCTCGACGAACTCATGAGGAACCCGTACAGGACCGTTGAACTCAGGGGGGCTAGGAACGTACTGGCCGTTGAGGAGGCCCTGGAAAGCACCCTGCGGCTGTTCCTGACGTACGATCCGTTCAGCGATGTGAGGGTGGGTACCGAGGGGCTTCTGGTGGAGCTGCTTGGTGCAGAAAAGCTGGAGACAAGGGTTCCATGGGAAGAGAGCGACGAGAGGGAAGTAACCGTATGCAGGGCCAAGGTAAAACTGGTCGGTCTGGGAAGGGTGGTTGAGGTCGAGAACAGAAGAGGGGTGATGATCGTCCACATCCGTGAGCCAATACCGCAGGAAATGGGGATGGGCTAAAGGAGTGTTGTCTGTCTGCCCTTTCCAGCACCCGTGCGCCGTGGGGGTTCAAGCTTCCGGAACTCCAGCCCCTCTTTCTCAAGGAGGCGTCTGGCCCCGGAGGTTAAGGATGGAGCAACCAGAATGCCCCTAACGTTTCCCCCATTCTCTTCCACCAACGTTTCGACGTAGCGCTTCAGCTGACTTACGGCATGAAGCTCGGCCCTCCTGCGCTTCAGTTCGAGCACAACGAGGTTGTCCCGCGAGTCCTTCCCGAGTATATCAACTATGCCGTGCCGTATCTGTTTCTCACGGAACAGAGGTCTAAACCCGGGTTCTATCAGTTCCGGACTTCCAAATATCATCTCGGCCATCTCGGATTCACTCCCGGTAAGAGAAAGCTCCTCGTAATCCTCTGCCCGAAACGCGGAGACCATATACACGTCTTCAAGTTCAACTTCCAGGATTTCACGCGGTTTTTTACGTACAGAAACCAGAATGGGGTCCTCCCGGAGTTCAAGACGGACCCGACTTCCAGGCGGTTGCCAGTTCACGGGTTCCCGCTTCTTGGCCTGATGGATGAGAAACGAACCGTCCGGCTTTATAAGTATCACCCGGTCCCCCGAGCCAAGTTCACTCTTTGCTCGACCATCGTAGTGCACCCTGCAGCGGGCGAAGATCGTGAGCACATCCCCCTCCAAAAGGGCCGAGTCCACGATGTTCACGAGTTCTTCTGTGGAAGGGTTTGTTGAAACCAGGACTTTTTCCCCGGACATGGGGGAAAATTGGAGGGGGTGTTAAAAAGTTTAATCCTCTGCCCCCTTCTCCGTGATCCGGAATATCGCCTCGCCTTCGGGAAGATGGGGGCTGTCTATGAGCCTGGCCACGCGCTTGCCGGCCTTGCCTTTCCTCAGGTAAATCCTAAGCGTCGCGCTGTGGGCCAGGATGTGGCCGCCTACTGGCCTCGTCGGGTCGCCGAAGAAGGCATCGGGCTTGGCCTGAACCTGGTTTGTGACGAAGACCGCTATATCGTAGAGGTCCGCTATCCTGTGCAGGTCCGAGAGGTGTTTGGCCAGCTTCTGCTGCCGCTCTGCAAGGGTTCCCCTGCCGACATACTCGCTCCTGAAGTGGGCCATGAGAGAATCCACTATTAGGAGTTTAACCGGCCTATCGGTCTCGGCCTTCTCTTTGATTATCTCCTCAGCCCTCTCGATGAGGAGCATCTGGTGGTTGCTGTTGAAGGCTCTGGCAACGTAGATGTTCTTGAGCACCTCGTCCGGGTCGAGACCACGGTTCTCGGCGATCTGTCTTATTCTTTCGGGTCGGAAGGTGTTTTCGGTGTCTATCCAAACGACAGAGCCGTGAAGACCACCTTCCTCGTGCGGGAGCTGAACCATCACCGCCAGGGTATGAGCGAGCTGAGTCTTTCCGGAGCCGAACTCTCCGAATACCTCCGTTATGGCCTGGGTCTCGACTCCGCCGCCGATGAGTTTGTCAAGGCTCTTGCTTCCTGTGGAGACCTTGCCTATGATGCTCCGCTTTGCCATGTACTCATCGGCACGCATGAATGTCCCGATGTTTGCCGCTTCCCTCGCGGCTTGGATTATCTTGAGGGCGGCACCCTCACTTATGCCGGCTATCTCCTTGAGCTCCATTGGGGAGGCAACTGCAATGGCCTCGATGCTATCGTAGCCAGCATCCCGAAGTTTCTCGGCGGTGGCGGGGCCCACCCCAGGCAGGTCCTCAAGGTTTTTAGCGGTGGAGGCCGCTTTACTCTTAGTTGAACTGGAGGAGGTCTCTTCCACAACATCGAGCTCTTCAAATTCATCAAGCTCTTTTATTTCATCTTTGGCACTCTTTTTCTTAGCCATGAAGTCTCACCCACCGAAACTACCTTTGGTGGGGGTAAAGATTGGAAGGTTATATACTTTTCTTTTTATAGGACCCGACGGGGGAGAAGCGGCACGCGAACCAATCACCACAACACGAGCTGCAGGTTCCCAGTGGTGGTGCTGAGGAAGAGAGAATGCCTGTTTCAGGGGAAAAGAACAGCATAGGAACTCGTTTCCCAGAAAAAGCCGAGGATTTTATCACTATCAGCCCAGCACCATGGGGTGCTCCCATCGAGGTCCGGGCTGAGCACGGGGCATCCGTGTAGTAACCGAGCAGGAAAGGGTCTGTCCAGGTTGAAGCTTCCTAAGAACGTCAAGGTACGTGAGCCCCAGGGAGCAACGGGATCAAGGTGTTCAATACGGGCCGGCTCTTAAAAATGCATCACAACGTGTCCAGTGTGCAACGTGAATGGTTCCAGTGGAAGGAAAGGTCCTTTTCGATGGTCGTCTCATATGGGCCCCAGAGTTTCATTTCCACTGGAACTGGGGTTTGGAGAATGGACGGTTTCACAACGGCGAAAAATGTAAATAAGGGATTTATATCCAAAGCTACCAACGTCAACCAGTATAGTGTTCATAATATCACCTTAAAATCGCTGAAAATTAGTTAACTTAAAATAAAAAATCGTATATTTATGAACATTGTTCATAGGAATATATAAATATCATCAGTTCTAGAAAGTTGGGATAGCTTAATTAGGAAGAAAACGTAGTTTAAAGTAGCTTTACAAAGCCTGCCTCCACAGGAAATGAAACTCCCTGGGATTACAGATGTGCTTTTATATTTAAAATCCTTAAGCGGTTTTGTTTTCTCATATTGTACTTAAATAGGCTTCAGTGTATATTCTATGATGCACTTTTATAATCATTCTTCTTTCAGTGGAAGTCTCATCGGCCCCCACCCGATCTTTACACATGAAAACTTTCAATATCCATTTGCGGTCAGTATCGAGTGTTGTTTCCCCTGGAAACGATACGGTTATTAACTCCTGAGGCTATTTCGCCTGGTGGTTCCAGTGGAGGATATTGAGGAGACCATACTGAGGTGGCTCAGGGAGGGTGAGGATAGTGCTAAAGACATCGTTGACCTCCCCTGGGTCGTGAACCCGGTTCGTGATCATGTGTACCTGGCGGAACACCCTCGACTGCCGTTTACTCTTCTGCTGGTTTTTTCCGATGAGTTCGTTCAGCTGGTGGTTCCACTTGGACTGGAGACGCTGTCAATGAACACTGAGGACCGGCTTAGGATTTACCATGCTCTCCTAAAGCTCAACGACGGCATCAACCTGCTCAAGTACACCCTCTCAAGCATGAACGATGAGGTCACCCTCCGGGTGGATCTTGATAAGAAAACCCTCGGTAAATCCGAGTTCAATGACGCGCTCACCGTTCTCTTGGTGGGTCTTCAGGCCGCGGTCACCAATCTCGGGCTTGAGGAAGAATTTTCCAACGAGATCTTCGAACGCCTCGTTGGTATGGTTGTCTCAAGGCTTGAGAAGGGTGCCACAAAGGAGGAACTCATGCAGTTTCTGGTTCAGAAGGTCGGGATGCCTGGGAAGGACTCCAGAGAACTGCTTGCTATGGTCTTGAAAGCGCATAAGGAAGCCTCCTCCAGGACTCAGGATGTTGGGTATTTCTGACCATCCTGTTCGTCTCGGACCCTTCTTTTTACATTCTCCTGTCCAGCAAGGCATATAAACCCCTGACTGCTACTTATCCCTGCTTCCACTGTATCCAGTGCGTCCTGTGGAGTGTGTGTTTGATATCCAACTTGTTTAAAAATAAATTGCCATATATCCCAAATAATATTAAAAATATGGAAAAAAAAGAGGATGAATTTAATGCTTCATGTCAAATAAACATGGCTGAGTATGATTTCCAGTGGAGTGGTGGTGAGCATGGATGATACTTACCTGGGTTCGGTGT
>NZ_JALSLB010000039.1 GCF_026988555.1 Thermococcus sp.
ATAACCTCGGTCGATGGCGTTCCAGGGTAACCAGTGGCGAAGGCGACGCCGCTCTCAAGGGCTCCGTATGCTGTTGCCTCATTGCCCATTAAAAGGAGCTTTTTTCTCCGTTCGGGCTTGCCAGGGAACGTGTTGACGCCTTCATCGTTTATGGCTTCCATGATCTTCACCGCCCTTAGTTGAGCTCTGGGGTTAAAACGCTACCTTCAAAAGAGCTGCCTGAAAACTGAAGATTTTTCGATTAGGACCTACGGTTTCTTGCCGTATTTGGGGTCGTAGAAGTACTTTCCCTGGGCCTTCCCGTAGGCGTCGAGGGTCTTGCGGTTTATCAACATGAAGTAGAGCGTCAGCACGAGAACCCCGGCCCCAAAATATACACCGAACCGTCTGAACGTCAGGATCAGTCCTATAACTGGAAAAGCCACCACACCGCCCACTATCAGTATGCCAATGGCGAGCAGGGCCTTGTACCCGTACCTCTCCATGAAGAGACTGAAGTCCATACATTCACCCATTCTTTTTTTTTACTTTGCTCCATAAAAAAGTTTCGTTGGAAGGGGTTTTAAGGGTAAGAACGTACATACCATGGGGTGGTACCGTTGAAGATAAGGGAACTCCTCGGGCTTATTGATGAGACCCTGGCGAACCTCAAGATAGCCATCGTGTCCAACCAGACCCGTGCGATGGAGAGTCCGTACACCAGCTATGAGTTCACTCAGAGGGCTATGGAGCTTCAGGAGGACATGGAGGACCTCCTCAAGACCAGGAACTCTCTGGCAAGGTTCGATCCTGAGGACGAAGCCGAGGAACACTTCTCTAAGGAGGAGCTTGAGGAGTTTTTGAGGCTCCTTGAACTTCTTAGGAAAGTCGATGCACACGCCTACTGAGGTGGTTACATGGACTTCCGGGAGCTTGAGGAGAGGGTTGTTGCCTTTCGAAACGCACGGGACTGGGCGAAGTATCACACCTCCAAAAACCTTGCCATCTCTGCCGCTGTCGAGCTGGGGGAACTCCTTGAGCACTTCCAGTGGGAAAGTGATGGGGAGATACTTGAGGCCGTGAAGAACCCGGCCAAGAAGGAAGCCATAGCGGACGAAATAGCCGACGTCGTGATTTACCTAACCCTCCTCGCCCACGAACTGGGCATAGACGCTGGCAGAGCAGTTGAGAGGAAGCTAAGGAAGAACGAGGGGAAGTATCCAGAAAAATAATAAAAGTCGGGGATTGGATGCTCTTTCGGAGTTGGTAGGGGATAACCATGGCCTCGGAAAAGGAGCTCCGCAGGAGACTTGACATACCCGATGACGCGGAGAAGGTTCTGATCTTCACTGAATCGAGCCACTGGGACCCAAACTGGCTTTATACATCGAAGGAGTACTTCAAAAGGTTCGTTCAGAAGAACCTTGACATGGCAGTAGGCGAGTTCCAGAAAGAGCCCCGTCGGATTTACTCGGTCGAGAACGTCTTCTTTTTGAAGATGTACTGGGACTGCAACCCGGAAAAGAGAGACATCATTAGAGACCTCATTAACGAGGGGCGCCTTCGCCTCATGAGCAGCGCAGTCACCTCTGCAGATACGATTCTTCCAAGGGTGGAAGCTATTTTGAGGGACATGCTGATAGGACAGGAGTGGCTTCGCTCGAACGGCATTGCCCGGGAGCCCAAACTCGCCTATTTCCCGGACAGTTTTGGTGCGTCCCCATTTCTTCCCTCTATCCTTAACGCCGCCGGATTCGACCGCACAGCCATCACGCGCCTGGACGGGATGTACTTTCCGGGATGCGACCTTGAACCAAAATGGCGCTTTCCCCGCCCCGGCTCCAGCGCGGAACTGCTCCTCAAAAAAGAAAGGAGTCTCGACTTCGTGTGGCGTGACAAAAACGGAGGGGAAGTCTTAGCCCACTGGAACGCCTTCACCTATGGCCAGGGAGATATGCTCGCCTACCTTGGAATAAGCCGCGTCTACCTTGCGAGACTGGCGATCTCCCTGCGAACCGGCTGGCACATAGCGCGGAGAATCCACCAATACGTCAAAGCCCTTTCTCCCTTCAGCCGAACCCCTTACATGCTCTGTCCCATAGGCTTTGATTTTGTTGAACCCATCCCGGATTTAATTTCTCTGCTCGACCTCTATAACAGGGAATATTACCCCAAAACGGGAATATGGGTTGTGAATGCTGGCCTTGACGATTACCTCGCGCTTGTTGAGAACTACAGGGAACGGCTCCCGGTTTTGGAACTCGATCCCAACCCGTACTGGACCGGGTTCTACACATCGAGACCAAAGCTCAAGAAGCGCTGCTACCTTCTCCTTGAAAAGCTCCTCCTCGCGGAAAAACTTGCCTTTCTCCCGGAAAACCGCGGCGCAGAGAAAAGAATCCTGCAGGAGCTTGAAGAACCCTGGTGGTGTGCGGCGGTTTCCAACCACCACGATTTCATCACCGGAACTTCCACGGATAGAGTGGTCGAGGGGGAGCAGATCCCCTGCCTTGAGCGGGTGATAAAGACGGCCGATGAAGTTATCGAGAACCTCACGCCGCCCCTGAAAAAAGAACACAAAGATAACGGCTTATCTCCCCCCAAATGGTTCAGAGATGGAGATAAAATCCTCATCGAAACGGCCCATTACAGAATCGAAACCGACGAGTCCCGCGGCGGCGCCATCACCGACCTCAGGTTCAAGGATGGTGTTCCCCTCTTAACAGGCGCCTCAAATGACCTCGTAAGCTACCGCGATTCAGGCGGCCTGTGGAGGATGGGGTACGAATTCCTCGGAGGAGTATGGAAAGAGTCCATGAAGGCCAGCAACAACAGGGTAAAGGTTGAGGTTGTTGAGCACGATGGCGCAGTTGAAGTCCTGAGCTCTACTCAACTCAACGGCGAGGAGATTTTAAGGGGAGTGTGGATAGAAAACGATTCTCCCCTGATTTACTTCCGCGTTGAGGGGAAGATTAGGGAAGGCTACTCCCTGACCGTCCGCTTCACGACGACGGTATCCTCGGAGAGGATTTCAATGCACGCCCCCGGCGGAGTCGTGGATCGCCCCTGGGGGAAAATCTACAGTCCCACCTTCTGGCCACTCCATCGTTTTGCCCACATACGGGACGACTCAACCGGGCACGGAATCGCCATCCTTCAGCCTTTTCCGGGTGCGATCTCTTACAGCCCCGAGGGAAAAATTGAACTTGTGGCGATGAGGAGCGCCGCCCGGGAGAGGGCTTTCGGGATCCTCGGCATCCCCGGAAACCCAGTTAGTGCCCACAAACATGAGAGGTACGAGTACGAATACGCGGTTCTTTTCACAAAACGTGGCGACTGGAGGGAGAACAAAATTCACGTCTTGGCGAAGAACTTGTCCACGCCATGGAGGGACGCTGAAGAGGAGGATTTGCTCAAAATCGCCGATTCGGTGGTGGAAGCAGACCCTTCAGATGTTGAAGTTGTGGCAGTAAAACCGGCTTCACGGGGAGACGGGGTAATAGTCAGGCTGTATGCACCCTTTGTCCCGGAAAAAACGGTTAAAATAACGCCCAGCTTCGGCGTGGCAAAGGCTTTCCTTTGCGATGCCCGGGAGCGCGATGTAGAAGGGCTGAAAGTGGAGAATAACAGCGTCCTTGTAAAAATGCCCGGTTCCATAGCCACGATAAGGTTAATCCAGGAGGAGCGGCGTTTATAGCGAGTCCTTAATCCAGCAACGAAAGATTAGTCCAAAATGCCTTCCTGAGTTGCCCCGCCTCTTCCTCGCTCATTCTATTCCGTTCCCACCTCTCCTTCATGCTGAGATTTTCATCTTCTAGGTCCAGAACGGCTTTCCTAATCCCCCCACGTGGATGCCTGCAATCTCCCTTCCACCTCGGTATCACGTGGATGTGCAGGTGATGAACCGTCTGGCCGGCCGCTTCTCCAAGATTAATCCCAACGTTGAACGCGTCGGGACTCAGGACTTCCTTTATCTTCTCCATGGCGAGCTCTGTTCCTCTAAGCAGGGCCAGCTTCTCTTCTTCCTCTAGTCCCTCCCCTCCTTCGGTGTGCTTCACTGGAACTACCAGCAGATGCCCCCTGTTTGCGGGGTAGGAATCCATCAGTATCCTTATCAGCCCATCCTCGTAGAGGATCGCACACTTGTCTGGGTTGCAGAACGGACATTTCATCTCCCGCACCAAAGGCTTAAAACTTCGTTTCCTTTAAAAACTCTGGGTGAGCACATGGGAGAGCTTGAAGGACTTCAGAGGCTGTACAGGAAACTCATGCTTGTCGGACTGCTGTTGCTCCTTCTGGCTTTTGGGCTGCTGATACTGAAGCCCCTGGGTAACGTTTCGCTGGTGGTGGGGGCGCTGCTTTTCCTCATTGCCTTTGTGCCCCTGGAGCTGGCCAGAAGGACTGCACAGAGGCTTTCCTTACTTGCCATGAAGGGCGGGAGGTGAACAGAAAAGCTTAATTAGACGGTTCGAGAAATATGCCTGGAGAGTAGGAGATATTGCGATACCGAAGAGGTGATGTAAAATGGCGTTTGTACCACCACAGGCAGGTTACGACAGGGCTATTACGGTTTTCAGCCCTGATGGAAGGCTTTTCCAGGTAAACTACGCAAGGGAAGCGGTAAAACGCGGCGCCACTGCCGTTGGTGTTAAATGGGCGGACGGTGTGGTGCTCGCGGTTGAGAAGAGGATAACGAGCAAGTTGATTGAGCCGAGCAGCTACGAAAAGATCTTTCAGATAGACGATCACATAGCCGCCGCCCCAAGCGGTATAATAGCCGACGCCCGCGTTCTCGTTGACAGGGCCAGGGTTGAGGCTCAGGTTTACCGCCTGACCTACGGGGAGCCGGTTCCACTCAACGTTCTCGTGAAGAAGATCTGCGACCTCAAGCAGGCCCACACCCAGTACGGGGGTGTTAGACCCTTTGGAGCTGCCCTTCTGATGGCGGGCGTAAACGAGAGACCTGAGCTCTACGAAACGGACCCCAGTGGAGCGTACTTTGAATGGAAGGCGGTCGCTATAGGCAGCGGCAGAAACACAGCCATGGCGATATTTGAAGAGCACTACTCCGATGATATTGACCTAGAAGGGGCTGCAAAGCTCGCCATTCTTGCACTGGCCAAGACTATTGAGGAGCCGAGCGCTGAGGGCATAGAGGTCGCGTACATAACAACGAAGGAGAAGCAGTGGAAGAAACTTCCCAAGGATAAGGTCAAAGAGTACCTTGGTGAGGTCCTCAAGGAGCTCAAGGAAGAGGAAGTTGAGGAGAAGTCCGAGGACTACTCCGAGCTCGACCAGAACTACTGAGGTGGTGACTGTGCCGATAAGCATCGACAAGGCAGTGATCGCACGGTTAAGGACGCACGGGGAAGTTTTTGAGATAATGGTCGACCCGTACCTTGCAAAGGACTTTAAAGAGGGCAGGGAGATCCCCATAGAGGAGATCCTTGCCACACCCTACGTTTTTAAGGACGCACACAAGGGAGACAAGGCCAGTGAGCACGAGATGGAGAAGATCTTCGGGACCAGCGATCCTTACGAGGTCGCCAGAACGATACTTCTCAAGGGCGAGGTTCAGCTGACCCAGGAGCAGAGGAAGCAGATGCTTGAGGAGAAACGGAGGTACATCGCAACCGTTATACACAGGCACGCAGTGGATCCGAGGACGGGGTTTCCTCACCCAGTGGAGAGGATCCTCAAGGCAATGGATGAGGCCGGCGTTCACGTTGATCTCTTCAAGGACGTCGACGCTCAGATACCTGGTATCATCAAAGCCCTGCGCCCCATACTGCCGATCAAGATGGAGATGAAGGTTATCGCCGTCAAGGTTCCAAGCGACTACGTGGGAAAGGCCTACGGCGAAGTACGAAAATTTGGGACTGTCAAGCGCGAGGAATGGACCAACGACGGCTCCTGGATGTTCACCATAGAGATTCCAGGTGGGATTGAGGAGGAATTTTATGAGAAGCTTAACGCCCTTACCAAGGGCGCCGCTTTAACCAAACTTATAGAGAGGAAGGGACTATGAGACGGATTTTTGTAAAACCCCGGGAACTGGTGGTTCCAGGAACCCTGCTGGCCCAGGGCCCATTTAAGAACGGAAGAGGGACGTTTAAGGAAGGAAACAGGGTGTACTCAACCGTGGTGGGCCTGGTTGAGATACGGAACGACGCCATACGTGTTATACCCCTTGAGGGGCCGTACATACCTGAAGTGGGGGATAACGTGATAGGAAAGATCGTGGACGTCAGGTTCTCCAACTGGAGCGTTGGCATAGGCGCCCCCTACGAGGCTAACCTGCGCGTTCAGGACGCCACCGAGGAACGCATAGACGTGGTTAAGACGGACCTCAGGAGGATATTCGATATAGGCGATGTAATCTATGCCAAGATAAAGGCCTACAACGAGATAAACCAGATTGACCTGACGACTAGAGGGATGCCCTTCAGGGGAGGGCCACTTAGGGGAGGTCAAATCGTGAAGATAACTCCGTACAAGGTTCCCCGCCTCATCGGAAAAGGGGGTTCAATGATCAACATGATCAAGAAGCTGACGGGGACCAGGATAATAGTCGGTCAGAACGGCTGGGTCTGGGTCAGCGGAAGGAATGAAGAGCTCGAAAAACTTGCTATAGAAGCAGTTTTGAAGGTCGAACGCGAGAGCCACACCCAGGGACTGACGGACAGGGTCAAGGAGTTTTTACTATCAAGGCTCAGGGAGCTTAAGGAAGGGGGAATTGTTGAGGAGATACCGCAGCTTGATGAAGGAAACGAGAAAGAGGGTGAAGAGACATGATGGGTAGACCTGAAGGGTTAAAGCTCATAGACGAGAACGGTAGAAGGGTTGATGGCAGGAAGAAGTACGAACTCAGGCCCATCAAGATGGAGGTAAACGTTCTGAAGAACGCTGATGGGTCTGCGTACGTTGAGTGGGGTAAGAACAAGGTTCTTGCCGCTGTTTACGGACCGAGGGAAATTCACCCGAAGCACCTTCAGAGGCCGGACAAAGCTATACTCCGTGTGAGGTACAACATGGCCCCCTTCAGCGTTGAGGAGAGGAAGAAACCCGGTCCTGACAGGAGGAGTGTTGAGATAAGTAAGGTCATTAGGGGTGCCCTTGAACCGGCCCTCATCCTTGAAATGTTCCCCAGAACCTCCATAGATGTATTTATTGAGGTTCTGCAGGCAGATGCGGGTACCCGCGTGGCAGGGATAACCGCTGCATCCCTTGCGCTGGCGGACGCCGGAATCCCTATGAGGGACCTGGTCGCGGCGTGCGCGGCGGGGAAGATAGATGGTCAGATAGTCCTTGACCTCAACAAGGACGAGGACAACTACGGTGAATCGGATATCCCGGTCGCAATAATGCCCCTGAAGAACGACATAACCCTTCTCCAGATGGATGGGTACCTCACCAAGGAAGAATTCGTGGAGGCGGTAAGGCTCGCGATCAAGGGTGCAAAGGCGGTGTATCAGAAGCAGAGGGAAGCCCTCAGGGAGAAGTACTTAGCCGTTGCCCAGGAGGTGGCCGGAAATGAGTGATGGGGAAGTTATGGCAAGTATAATGCGCGACCACATACTTGCACTGCTTAAAGAGGGCAAGCGCGTTGACGGTCGTGGTCTGGGGGAATATCGCGATCTTGAGGTGAGGACAGGGGTCATACAGAAGGCGGAGGGCTCCGCCTGGGTGAAGCTCGGCAACACACAGGTTCTTGTTGGGGTTAAAGTTGACGTTGGGGAGCCGTTCCCGGACCTTCCGGATAGGGGGGTCATAACAACGAACGTGGAGCTGGTTCCTCTGGCCTCCCCAGGCTTTGAACCCGGCCCTCCGGATGAAAATGCTATTGAACTCGCGCGCGTGGTTGATAGGGGCATCAGGGAGAGCCAGGCCGTTGAACTGGAGAATCTTGTCATAGTTCCTGGCAAGCTGGTGCGGGTTGTGTTTGTTGACGTCCACGTCCTTGACCACGACGGCAACCTCCTCGACGCCAGCGGCATAGGGGCGATAGCGGCCCTTCTAAGCACCAAGATCCCAAAGGTCGAGTACAACGAGGAAACAGGGGAAGTCCAGGTTCTTGATGAATACGAGCCCCTCCCTGTTAAGAGAGTGCCCGTGCCAGTCACGTTCGCGAAGATAGGGGCCAACATGCTCGTGGACCCCAGCCTTGATGAAGAGCGCGTCATGGACGGGAGGTTAACGGTGACTACTGACGAGAACGGAATGATATCCTCCGTCCAGAAGGGCAATGGTGGGTCTTTCAAGCTTGAAGAGGTCATGTACGCCATAGACGTCGCCGTAAAAGCTTCCTCAGGTATAAGGGAAAGGATCCTTGCCGCAGTTAAGGGGGGGTAACCCCCCACGTTTTCCATGTTCGTGCCCTTGCTATGATTTCTGGTGAGCTTCAGAAAGAGATATAAACACCAATGACCAAACTAATCCAGCCTTACGATTAACTGGAGGGGAACGTCATGGGTTTGTTCGACAGCCTTAAGAAGAAGGAGGAAAGGCCCGCCAGGAAGCCGCCAGTGAAGGCCATTAAAAAAGAAGCACCGGCGGCACACAGGCGTGACATAGATGTTATACCGCTTGAGGAGGATGTTCTTGCTAAAGAGCTCGTTAAGCCCCAGTTCCGCTACCTCAAAAAGGTGGTGGTGACCAGCTACTCTGACCTTGAGAGGATATCGGAGGAACTCCAGAACGGCAACATAGTCCTCGTTGACCTCAGTCCCCTTGAGGTTAAACCGGACATCCTCACGAAGGTTGCGGAGCAGATCAAGGGAATGGTCAACGCACTGGGCGGTAGCGCGGCTAAAATATGCAAGCACGAGGTCAAACTTATTCTGACGCCCTCGGACATAAAGATAGCTAAGTGACGGCTTTCATTTTTGGCCTTTTCATGGTCGCAAGTGGGTTTATAAACGGTGCGGTTCTCCCTTCTTCGGTGATGCATGATGGTGGAAGGTGAGAAACCCAGGTTTGATGCAGGAGAGGCGGAGGGTATCCAAGTCATCCCCCTTGGGGACTGCCCCATATGCGGCGGAAAGGGCACGCTCAAGGTCATTCAGCACATTCACGAGATTCCCTACTTCGGCAAGGTCATGGAGAGCACGATAATCTGCGAGAGGTGCGGCTACCGGAACGCGGACGTCATGATGCTCGAAGACAGACCGCCCAAGCTCTACACGATCAGGGTTGAGAACGAGAAAGATCTTTTCACACGCGTCGTTAGGAGCAAGAGCGGCACGATAGAGCTCGAAGAACTTGGAGTGAAGATAGAGCCAGGTCCTGCTGCTGAGGGCTTCGTCAGTAACGTTGAGGGTGTCCTTGAGCGCGTTCGTGAGACTCTCCTCATGGCAAGGGGATTCAGGAGACAGGAGGGCGATGAGGAGGCTGTCAAGAAGGCCGACGAGATACTGGAGTACATAGCAGAGGTTAAGAAAGGAAAGAAGCCGCTTACAGTGAAGATAGCAGACCCGCTCGGCAACAGCGCGCTGATAGGCGAAAAGGTCAAGAGCAGACTTTTGACGGAGGAGGAGATCAGAGGGCTGAGTTTGGGTCCCTACAAGGTAGTTGAACCTGGGAAACAGAGCACTCCGAAGAATCATGGGTAGAAAATACTCCCTCGCGAGCAAATCCTCGATTAAGGTTCTCACCCAAGGCTTCCTTGTTTTTCCTGACAGGTGGATCACGCCATCAATCCGGATCCCGTAGCGCTCCCTCATCTCTTCCCTGCTCATAGGTTCCCTGAAAAGGAAGGGCCTCTCTATGGTGAATGCGTAGCCGTAGTCGGTAGTGTAATTGCTCAGCCACTTTTTCCCGTTCTCGCCGTGGACGAGAGTTAGGCCGCTCGCCTCCTTTGCCACCTCCCAGAGCGTGTCCAGGTCTACCCTGATGACCTCCCCGACCTCAAAGCCTCCAGCGATGGTTCCCCTCTGCGTTAGCGTCTGCTCCCCGTGGAGGCCGAGCCGTCTGAGAGTATCCCTCAATTCGTAGGGGTTGCCGCGCGCTACGTAGAGGAAGACGAGATCACCCTCGTTGAAGACCTTCCTTTTCCTGATCTCTACCGTCTTCAGTCCCCGGAATATCAGCTCCGCGTATACCTGGTGGAGCGCTATCACGTGCTCCATGCTTTCACCGCCCATGTAAAAGATGGGTGGATTAAAAAAGTTTGGATTACCCCTTCAGACTCCGTGAAGCTTTCACGATGTCGCTTACCACGCCGCTTGCCGTCTCATTCGGGCCCGCCCCAGCCCCCTTGATGACCAGCTCGCCAAGCAGGTCTGTCGTTATAATCGCCGCGTTCTCGTGGCTTTCAACCGCAAGTGGATCCCCAAGCGGCACTTCCCGGGGTTCAACGGTTACCGCCCCCTCCTCCACCGTTGCAACGAGTCTTACCGTTTTTCCGCTCTTTCTCGCCCTCTTAATTTTCCCCTCTGTAACCTCAACTATCCCCCTGACCTCAGCCCTATCGAAGGTCATCGGTCCAAATGTGATGCAGTGAAGGATGGTGGCCTTGTACCCAGCGTCGATGCCGAGTATGTCGCCGCGGGGGTTCCTCTCTGCTATCCCGAGTTTTTGGGCCCTCTCGAGCGCAACCTCAAAGGTTGCCCCCCTCTCCATCTCGCTCAGGATGAAAGTCGTCGTCGCGTTAAGAACAGCCTCAATTCTCTCGATGGAGTCTCCCAGCAGACCCTCCATGAGGAGGGTTATTATCGGAGTTCCCGCCATCACAGTGGCCTCGAAGAGGTACGGAAGGTCCCTTCTCTCGGCTTCTTTGGTTAGTTCCCCGTAGTGAAAGGCCAGAGGTGGTTTGTTGCTGGTGACAACCGCTTTTCCCTCCCGGAGTGCGAGGAGATGCCATTCGTGGGCGTTTATCTCGTTTGTGACGTCAACAATGATGTCAGCTTCCACATCTCGGACTGCTTCCTTCGGCCCCATATCGTATATCTCGTAATCGTTCGTCCATGCCGAGATTCTCCCGAGGGATTCCTTAACCGCCAGCGCTTCCCTTAGATCTATTCCTTCCGGCATCCAGAGCGTCCCGCTCCTGTCTGTTATGCTCACTACCTTAAACTCCCGTCCGTACCTTCGCCGGATAAACCCCGCCTTTTCAAGCAGGACCCTAGCCGTGGCCCTTCCAACGTTCCCAAACCCAAAAATTGAAACCTTAACGTCCATGAAAAACACCTGGATACAATTGAAATTAAAGGATGTTAGGTCACTTTCCGAGGAGGACCCTCATTAGATCCATGTCCCTGACTATTCCTATCAGCTCCCCTTCGCCTTTGATAACGGGGAGCTGTTCTATGCGGTGCTGAACCATCTTCTGAGCAACATCGTAGACGCTCATGTGGGGGGTTGCAACGATGAGCTCACTGTTCATTATGTCACCAACTGGCTTTTTGGGGAGCTGGAGTTCGGCCTTCTCAAAGAGCAGCGTGGGGTTGCTCTCCAGCATCCACTCCTCCTCGCTCAGTGCCGCCAGAGGGCTGTTCTTCATAACCCTTATTACCTCCCCATCTTTCAGGAGGTCGGTCTCATCCACCATCCCAACGAGGCTTCCGTCGTCGTCGATAACAGGGATTGCCATGGCATTGCACAGGAGCAGAGCCTTGAGGGCCGCTTTTAATGGGGTCCCCTGCCACACTACACCGACGTTCTTCTGGTAGTAGGGTTCGACCGAGATCCCCTTTAGTTTCTCGTTTTTTGAAAGGTAGCGGCGCACTATGTCCCCGACTGTGAGTATGCCTGCGACCTTTTCTTCGGAGTCCACCACGACAACCCTGCGGTAGTCAATCTCGAGCATTTTTCGGACGGCCTTTTTTAAGTCATCCTCCGGGTGAACGACAGGAACATCCCTCCTCACGAGCATTGCGAGTTGATCCTCATCAGGATGCAGGAGAACGTTTTTGATACTTATAACCCCAACGAGGGCCCCTCTGTCCCTGTGGACAACGGGAAACGCCCTGACCTTATACCTCTTGAAGAGTTCGAGTGCGTAGCCCCTCGTAGCTGGAAGTTCTATTACAACCGGATCTGCCGTCATCAGAGTTTTAACTCGCATTTTTCACCACCGCTTTTAGGTTAAAGCACCTTTCCCCTATTTAAGGTTTTCATTTGGATGCTCGAACATTTCTCAGGAACATGAAAAAAGGTTAAAACTTAAAGTCAGCCCAGAAGAGCCAAGAAAACACCGGCAACAACGGCGGTACCGATAACGCCGGCGACGTTCGGCCCCATTGCGTGCATGAGGATGAAGTTTCCGGGGTCCTCCTCGCTGGCCATTTTCTGGACGACCCTTGCTGACATCGGGACCGCCGAAACCCCTGCTGCGCCTATCATCGGGTTTATCTTCCCTCCGGAGAGTTTCATCATGAGCTTTCCGAAGAGCACTCCTCCCGCGGTGGCGCTGGAGAAGGCCACTATCCCCAGGCCCAGTATCTCAAGTGTCTGTGCCGTCAGGAAGCTCTCGGCGCGCATGGTTGAACCGACGCCTAGGCCCAGGAAGATGGTCACTATGTTCATAAGCTCCTCCTGAGCTGCTTTGCTGAGCCTTTCGACGACGCCGCTCTCCCTGAAGAGGTTGCCGATCATCAGCATGCCTATCAGCGGTGCCGCACTGGGGACAAGGAGGCCGATGACGATCATGGTGATGATCGGGAAGAGTATCTTCTCCCTCTTCGATACTGGCCTCAGCTGCTCCATGCGGATCCTTCTCTCCTCCGGTGACGTCAGGGCTTTTATGATCGGTGGCTGTATGAGGGGCACGAGACTCATGTAGCTGTAGGCCGCCACCGCAGTTGCCGCTAGGATCTCCGGCGCAAGCTTCGTGGTGAGGTAGATGGTTGTCGGTCCGTCGGCGCCGCCGATGATACCTATGCTCGCCGCCTGATGGAGGTTAAAGCCGAGTGCCAGTGCCGTGAGCATTGCCACGAACACGCCTATCTGGGCAGCGGCACCCATGAGTGCAGTTTTGGGATCTGCAATCATCGGCCCGAAGTCGGTCATCGCCCCGAGGCCGAAGAATATGAGCAGCGGGACTATCTCGGTCTTGATGAGGTAGTGATACACGATGTCCAGTAGCCCCGGCTGGGAGCACAGTCCCCCAACGGTCGAACAGTTGGCGATGCCGTTCATAGGGAGGTTTACAAGGACCGCGGTGATGCCGATTGGTAGGAGCAACAGTGGTTCCATCTTGTACTTAATCGCCAGATACGCCAGTGTAAGCCCCACGATGATCATCACGATGTTCCCCACCGTCAGGTGGAGCACTCCCATGGTGTTGAAGAAGTCGATGAACGATGTCATGTACCCTCACCCGAGTTGTATTAGTGTTTGTCCTGTGTTGACGGTGTCGCCTTCTTTGACGAGGATTTTCTTAATAATCCCGTTTTTTGGTGCTGGGATTTCGTTCTCCATTTTCATTGCTTCTAGGATTAGGAGGCCCTGTCCGGTTTTGACCTGCTCGCCCTCCTTAACAAGAATCCTCAGAATCTTACCCGGCATTGGGGCGGTGACCGCCCCCTCCCCAACGGGAACCGAATCCGAAACCACCGGAACAACAGGGGCCGGAGCGGAAACGGCTGGAGTCGGAGCGTTTGGAGTACTTGAACCCGCTGGAACGGCAGCGTGCGCTGAACTGAGGGCACTCACGTCTATTCCAAGCCCCCTGGCCTCTACCGTGTACTCCTTGTCCTCAAAGGCCACTTTAAAGCGGCCGGATCCAAGCTCTTCAACCTCAACCTCGTATTCAACGCCATCGACGGTGACCTTGACCTTCGCCATCTTCACCACTCTCCAATTCCGTAGTTGAAGTCCTCAACCTCGTCCATACCAGTCTGTAGACCGTAGAGCCTCCATGCGTCGGAGACCTTCCTTTTAAAAGGCAGTGGCCTTAACTGGGCCGCTTTTTCGGCGGTGTAAGCCGTTATCGCAGCGGTTATAACCGCAAGGTCGCGTGGTGATACTCCCTTCTTCTCCTTTTCTATTGTTGTGGGGGTTGCTTCCACCTTTGGAGCCGGTAGAGATTCCTCCCGCTCGATCATCCTCCTCTCGAACCATCCAACGGAGTAGAGGATGCCCGCCAGTATCCCCAGTATGCTGAAGACTATGGTTACCCCGATGACCGTTATCCACAGACCATCCATGAACTCGCTCATTGATATCATAGCTCACACCTCACAGCGGAATGTTGCCGTGCTTCTTCGGCGGTAGCTTGACGCGCTTGCTCTCCATGGCCTCGAGCGCCATAATCACCTTCGTCCTCGTCTCAGCCGGGTCGATGACGTCATCTATGTAGCCGCGCGAAGCTGCGACGTACGGGTTGGCGAACTTCTCGCGGTACTCCGCTATCTTCTGCTGCCTGACTTCCTCCGGGTTCTCGGCCGCGGCAATCTCCTTTCTGAAGATGATGTTCGCTGCTCCTTCCGGCCCCATGACCGCTATCTCCGCGGTCGGCCAGGCGAAGACGAAGTCCGCCCCCAGATGTTTGCTGCCCATCGCAAGGTAGGCACCGCCGTAAGCTTTCCTGAGTACCACAGTAACCATCGGGACGGTCGCCTCGGCGTAGGCGTAGAGTATCTTCGCCCCGTGTCTGATGATCCCACCGTACTCCTGCTGGGTTCCCGGCAGGTAGCCCGGAACGTCAACTAGGGTGACTATCGGGATGTTGAATGCGTCGCAGGTTCTAACGAACCTGGCGATCTTGTCGGAGCTGTCTATGTCGAGAACGCCGGCGAAGTGCACCGGGTTGTTGGCGACTACACCGACGGTCTGGCCGTTCATCCTTCCGAAGCCGACGACCGCGTTCGGGGCGAAGTACGGGAGGATCTCAAGGAAGTCCAGGTTGCCGTTCTCGTCCCTGTCAACTATCTCGTAGATGACCTGCCTCACATCGTAGCCTTTGTTCGGGTCATCCGGGACGATGGAATAGAGGTTCTCGGTCTTCCTGAAGGGGGGGTCGTTGGTCTTGACGCGCGGTGGCTTCTCCATGTTGTTGGAGGGTAGGTAGCCCACAAGGCGCCTTATGAGGGCTAGAACTTCCTCGTCACTCTTACCGATTAGGTGGGCCTGCCCGGCGCGCTGGGCATGAACCATGGCACCACCGAGTTGAACTGGGGTGACCTCAACTCCGGTAACGGCCTTAACGACCTGCGGGCCGGTGATGAACATGAAGCTTGCGGGGTTGTCCACCATAAGGATGAAGTCCCCTATTGCAGGGCTGTACACAGCCCCACCGGCGCAGGGACCCATAATCGCCGTAATCTGCGGAACAACACCGCTCAGCAGGGTGTTCATCTTGAAGATGTCGCCATAGCCCTTGAGTGAGTCAACACCCTCCTGAATTCTGGCACCACCGGAGTCGTTTAGGCCTATGACTGGTGTTCCAGCCTCTAAA
>NZ_JALSLB010000040.1 GCF_026988555.1 Thermococcus sp.
TTTCTTAACCACTGCACCATCCTCATCCTCAACAAAACCACTCAAGGATAAAGCTGAATTCTCAAAATTCCAAACCCTCACCGTAAAAAACACGGTACCACCACCCTCAAACCCCATCGGAAAGTCTAACTTCCCCCATGCTGGAAGCATTCCCCTTCAATGACTTTTGGTAGTAGTTCCCAAGAAGGTAAGTGTAGAGCACCGCCCAGAGAGCATCGCTGAAATAAGCGTTAAGCTTGGGAGGATTATCAACCACGAAAGCAATGTATACAACGACGAAGGCGCTCACTATCAGTACTGGAAGGGGTATAGTGCTATTCTTGAGCACCCACCATACTTCCACACCCCAGAGCAAGAGCAACGAAACCTGAACAACAAAAGAAAAATCAAAATACCAGTAGTAAATATTGACAAGGGCATCCCATAGTAATAATAAAAGGGGAAGCGATAAGAGTACTTTAAACACAAAGTTGTCCATTAGACATCACCCCCAGAAACCTTTCACGAACTCCCATAGCTTGTCCCCCAAGTTACCCTTGGAATAATATACTGTGACTATGACCACTATTACCTTTATTGTATTTTCGCCGAAGTTTTCTAATCTCTGAATCCTCATTTCCCTGTCAATTTTTGCCTGAGCACTACCATAATAGAAGAACGTTGTTGAGGTCGTTAGAGCTTTGTCTTTGAACAGGACACTGCCATTTTCGTCAAAAACATCCAGCCTAAGAGTAATGGAGTATTCCGTATCCCAGTACGCAATTTGATGCAATACATTTGGATTCACGTCACCCTGAATAGTGGATGACAGCAAGAGGTGATTGTCAGATAGCCCAAAATGGGAAGCAAAATCATTATCCACCCTGCCAAGGTTGATTGGAACACTCCTAGACGAGTGTGGTGGCACTTCTTTAAATGCACTCAGATAGAAAACCCCCTCTATCCTCTGAAAACGCACGTAATTAATGTCATCTTCCTCCCTCTTCACTTCACTCCGGAAGGTGATGTTGTTTAGTTGCACTCCAATCGTTTCTGAATTATCGTTCTCGACCTGTAATAGACATTCAAAAGAACCTCCTAAGCCAACTCTTGAAGGACACTCTATTTCCATGCTTATATTAGCAATTAAATCTTTGACAACCTTCACCCTCCCGCTTTTCTCATCCTCCATGAATTTTTCTCCTCCCACAATGCTATAAGCTTTTACCGTGTATGAGTGCTCGCCCGTCAGGGCGAGCCAGTGAAGGTTGAAGGTTTCCTCTGAATTAGCGTTAATGACCCCTTGAGTACCGTCAACCAAGTTACCATCAACGTAAAGCTCTAACTCCATATTCTGACTTGTGAGGTGAGTACTCTTAACCTTAACCGTGAAACTCACCGAATCACCGTCCTCTGGTTTTTGGGGTGAAATGCTAACGCTGCTGATTTTCAAGCTTCCCGTGTTACCATTATCATCTTCAACGATAATGCTCCCCTCATCGTGCTTTTCATACCCGTTGAACTCTGTCCTCATTTGAGGAACTCTGCCGATCCCTACTCTTCACGAAGCTAAATATTATCTCACTTGCAAACACTAATATTCCCGCAGACATAAAGCATACTCCATAGTTTTTCTCTAAAGATATTCCTACCAGACATAATAGAGGGGCTGATAACATTCCAATCACAGCTAGGATAACCCATGGAGCGGTACTCTTCTTTAAGTAGTGCTTCTGAAGTTTGTGGGATTTTTGTTTTTCTTCAATATACGTTAAGAGCGGGACTAGCATAACTACAAAGATGTGGGGATGACCATGGATCCACCATACCCACACTGAAGAGATATAGCTCACCAAGGCAACTAGCTCGTTGAGTCTCTGAGTGCGTTGGGAAGTAATTGCAAGGGCAAAAAACAGAATTGAAGAGATAAAGGAAAGCACTATGGGTGGAATGTCCAGTAGAGTACTCATTAATCATCACCACCCGATATATCTTTTTATTATTGACTTAAAACCTGTAAATTGTTTGGAACTCGAAAGGATCATTCTCCAAGGGCTCTATTTGAGAGTTTTTGAGGTAGATGTACATTTCCTCACTCCTGCTGAGTGGGATACCTTAAACTATTTCTAATATGGACAATTTCTTGTCTGACTTGCCATCTTTCGATCAAAGAGTATAACAACACGAGAGCAACAAAGTCTTTTAGACTTCCACTCATAGCAAAGGATATTGCAATAATCCCCAACAAAACATACCTAACCACGACTTCTCCGGGATCCTGATCAATATTTCCGAGGTTAAACTTCTTTTTGAGATTTTGAATTTCATTTTTAACCGGATAAAAAGCTGAGAGAAATGCGAATAAAATAAAGGAGAGAAAATGAATCTCCTGCCCACTAAATGCATATGCCAGTAGTGATAGCAGTGAAATTCCCACAGGGATAGTATCAAACTTCATGTGTATCATCCTCCAATGATCTCTTTCCAAATACTTTGACCAATACTTTTAGCAAACAGGAGTACCTGGATAGCTATTTTTACTGGTTCTGGTGCTGGAGTCATTTCAACTATCACAGTTCCAATGTATTCTACTGGGACATATGTCAATCCCAAAGGTGCAATTATCATTAATGCCCCCTTTTTGATACCCTCATTAGCATCTTCGTTCCAGTACTTGCTCCCTGTGTATCCTGCCGTGATCATGATCCCTCCATCCTTGGAAGGCATCTCCAGTTTTGTAGTAGTCTTAGCGTCATGTAATGCCTAATTACTTGTTTTGGTTAAATACTCGATATTTAGACTTTAGACGTGAAATTTTCTGATTTAAGTGATACTTGATTATGAAAGTTAAGACGAGTAGCCCAGCCATCGCATAAAAGACGTTCATTTAGTATCCCACCTCTCAATTGTCTCCTCAATTTCCTCCAGTTTTGTACTGATCTCCTCAATAGCTTCAAGTACAACAGACAGAACTCCCAAACTTATCAATGGGGTGATAAATGGATCATAATATGAGATGTAACAAACATTAAGCAAATACCAAAGGAGCATGAACTTCTCAAATTTACTTAACTTTGGGGACATCTTCTTCTGATAGAGGTATCCTGCCAAGACTAGTCCCCAAAATATTGGAGCCAGAATCCGGATCAAGAACACCACCTCTGTTCAAGCTTTTTCAGCTTTGCACGGGTTCTCCAGTAAAAACTAGTTAGCACAGCAACCAATGGAAAAACGAAAAAAATTGAATCAACTATCCCCATCCACTCACCTCCATATTGATTTATACACATTTTTTGTAAAGTCATTCAAATCTTTCAAAAAGGATATCCTTTCGGCTAGATCACTGAAATTGGAATTTGCTGAACTAACTGAAACGAGAAACCATGCTGGCTCCCAACTAACCGCAACCGGCAGTAATACCATTGTAGAAGCCGTCCATATACTTCTGTCCGCATCTTCGTTCCAGTATTTGCTTCCTTCGTATCTTGCCACTGTGATTACCCCAAGGCATGATTATTGTACTAACTCACTTTTGCTGGATAAAATTGGATATATTCTCGCTACTTATGAGTAGAATTCCAGCAGACATTAAACAGGTTAAATATCCCCAACCTGCAGTGATCGCCAAAAAACACAAAAGAGGAGCCACTGTGAATCCAATTTCAGCCATTGTGAATTTATATTGGCTATTTGCCGATTTTTTGTGCTTTGTGGAGATTTTGTAATCTAAATAGGTCAGCAATGGAGTCAACATCACAATGGAAATTACAGTGTAGCCATGTATTGACCAGATGCTTGAAGTCAATATGTATCCAACTAACATTATGGTCTCAAAGATTATCTTTCGCTGATGGGTGGCAAGACACAACAATGTAAATAGAAGAGAGGATAGAAGGGAGATAACTATCGGAGGCAGATTTAAAAGCACCTCTCCCATTGTATCACCATCCAATAACCCTTTTTATGGTTGACGTTATTGCATCTTTTATGGCTTCTTTCTTATCATCTGCACTACGGACTTCGTAAACTAAATTCATTATAAAGTTTAGAGTGCCTCCTGGAATAAGCGCATGTTTTGTTATAGCTTCACCTGCCCCAATAACTCCAGAGCTCTCGTAAGCAGCTGCTATCTCTGGAGTAACAGCTAGGGTCAGCAGTGCTGTTGCTCCAATAGCAATTCCTGTGTTAGCATCTTCGTTCCAGTATTTGCTTCCTTCGTATCTTGCTGTTATCATGTTGTTCAGGTTTCTGTTCCCGAGAGTTTCTATCCACAAGGTTATGCTCAAGTAGTGTGGAGTATCTGGCCTGTCTCTAGTGTAGTAGCAGCTTCCATCGGGACAGATCCAGTGATTTGTATAGGGTGTCAAATCTCTGACGTCATCTAATCCCAAGGCACTTGCCAATCTTTCATCCAAAGGAACGTTGACTTGAGCAATTTGACCAATATACCCAGCAGGGATCCTGTCTTTCAGCTTTGAAATACTTATTACATCACCTGCATTCGAGTTAGAATCTATCCCTTTTGAGCTTATCGAATAATGCAAATCTTGATTAACCGGATTATTTTCAACAACAATTTTGCAAATTGCAGTTTCCCCGAGCAACACTGGTTCTTCTGGACAATCCAACTTCACCACCATTCCCTGGAGGGGTTTAACCTCAATAGTTCTCGAGTATACTACCGCACCATTCACTAAGAGTAATACTGTGTAATTTCCAGCCTCGCTGAATTTGTATTCCGTACGGTCATCAATGTAATTATCCCAAGTTACAGTTGCCCCATAATAAGTTTTGCTGAAGAAAGTATCCCCACCCTCAATCTGCAGGGACACTGTTGGATTCTTCAATCCTGCACTTTCTGTTGGACGAACAATGTAATGGAACACTACAATGTCTCCCGGATAGATCTCAGCAGGCGAAATATCAAACCCACCAAGCAACTGACCAGAAGACACTATAACCTCCCCGTTCTCTGTGTCCTCCATGAATTTTTCTCCTCCTACAATGCTATAAGCTTTTACCGTGTATGAGTGCTCGCCCTGCCGGGAGAGCCAGTGAAGGTTGAAAACCTTCTGGACCAGTGCCAAAACTTTCCCACGGTATTCATCACAGTATTATCCTGAGCAGCCATCTTACTATTCTTCCGTTCACCAAATTTAAAAGTTATTATATAACATCAGTACGTTTCATGATGTAAAAAGCTGGAATTCATAGTCTCCCTCTTGGGGATATGAAGAGGGTCGTCCATTAGACCCGTTATAATAACGGAATGGACGTGTCCGTTGCCTCAAGAACCTCCCGGAAGAAGATTTACCGGTCGGGACAATGGCCCGGCAACTTTTTATACACCTTTCAGGAGTGTATCACGATGATAGCCCTAGGCCTGGAAGGCACGGCCCACACCCTTGGCATAGGTATCGTTACAGAAAAGGAAGTTCTGGCCAACGTATTCCACACTCTCACGACGGAGAAGGGGGGAATACATCCGAAGGAGGCGGCTGAACATCACGCTAGGCTCTTGAAACCTCTTCTCGTAAAAGCTCTTGACGAAGCCGGAATAACGATGGAGGACGTTGACGTTGTAGCGTTCTCCCAGGGACCCGGTCTCGGCCCCTGCCTCCGCGTCGTTGCCACGGCCGCGAGGGCACTTGCAATAAAGTACCGGAAGCCAATAGTCGGCGTCAACCACTGCATCGCCCACGTGGAGATAACCAAGATGTTCGGGGTTAAAGACCCGGTTGGCCTCTACGTCAGCGGCGGAAACACACAGGTTCTGGCCCTTAAAGGTGGTCGCTATCGGGTCTTCGGCGAGACCCTCGACATAGGCATAGGCAACGCGATAGACACCTTCGCGAGGGAGCTGGGAATAGGCTTTCCCGGCGGCCCGAAGATTGAGAGGCTCGCCGAGAAAGGCGAGCGCTACATCGAACTCCCCTACGCGGTTAAGGGGATGGATCTGAGCTTCTCCGGCATCCTGACCGAGGCGGTCAGGAAGTACAGAACAGGTAAGTACCGAGTTGAGGACCTGGCCTATTCCTTCCAGGAGACGGCCTTTGCCGCCCTGGTGGAGGTGACGGAGAGGGCCGTAGCCCACACCGGCAAGGACGAGGTCGTCCTGGTCGGCGGCGTTGCCGCCAACAACAGGCTCCGCGGGATGCTGAAAACCATGACTGAGGACAGGGGCGTAGACTTCTTCGTTCCGCCCTACGACCTATGCAGGGACAACGGGGCCATGATAGCATACACCGGCCTGAGGATGTACCGTGGTGGGGTAAGATTTAAAATAAGTGACACCGTAGTTAAGCAAAGGTTCAGGACCGATGAGGTTGAGGTTGTATGGTGTTGACCGTACCGTACTACGCCCTGCTCTATGACATAGTGGTCTTTCTTGCCATATTGTACATCTGGGTCTTTTTCCTCAAACGCTGGGACCGGTACGTTGCGGAGCTCAAGCCATTCATACGAAACGCAACGATCTTCCTGGGGTTTGGGGTTGTGGGGGGGCTGATCGACATCATAGAGGACTTCGTGGCGTTTCCCCACGTGGGCGTGTGGTTCTCGCCTTCTTTTACGGGGTGTCCATCATCGGAGTGATATACACGATGGTGCACTACGTCCTGATCTTTGAGAGGTACTACCTACCTCCCAGTGCCCTTGCGGAGTCAGGAGACGACAGAAAGCTCACCGGCTCGTACGTTCTCTTCACCGACGGGGACGGTGCCAGTAAGATCGTGGACATCTTAAGAAGTTCAGGGGGGCCCTCTCTCGTTTTTACCAGATCCCCCGATAGTTACCGGGGTGTTGGAGATAACGTAGTTTCTGTGTGGATAACTCAGGCCACGGATAAAGGCGTCTCCCCAACGAAGCTTCACATACTTCAGGAGAGGGCGATAGATTTCATGAGGAGGAACCCCGGCGGCGTTGTCGTGCTGGATGATATAGATTATCTGCTTATGTACAACGAGTTTCCAGTCCTCTTCAGGTTTCTCGTCGCCGTTAAGGACCATGCGGCAATCAGTGGCTCTGCGTTCGTCGTGGTCGTTGACAGGAAGTCCATCGGGGACAAAGAACACGCACTGCTCTTGAGCGAGTTTAAACCCCTTTAGAACTTCTTCTTTATCCTCATGGTGTACTTAGGATACACCTCGTTTGAAAAACGGATGAACCGGGTTCTTCTGGGGGACAGCTCTACCTTTATCTCTGTTTCCGGTGTCAGGTACGTGTAGAACTGGCCGTCCACTGCAAGGATCACCTCCCTGGTTGCTGAGAGGTTGCGCACATCGATCTTGCTCTCCGCAGGAACCACCATGGGACGCGAGCTGAGGGCTATGGGGGCCAGGGGTGCAAGCACCACAACCTTCAGCCTCGGGTCAACAAAAGGTCCGCCTGCGCTCATCGAGTACCCTGTGGAGCCCGTGGGCGTCGAGATTATAAGACCGTCCGCCCTGACCTCGTTCGCCAGGCCCCCATCAACGTAGTACTTCAGATGAATGATCTTACCGGGAATGCCGGTCAGAACAGCCACTTCGTTGAGGGCATCCGGGACGTCGTTTACCCCGTTAACATAGGTTCGAAGTTTGATGCGTTCATCCATATGGTATTCTCCTTCTATCAGCTTGCTTAACGCGAAAAAGGCTTCATGAGGTTCGACCTCCGTCAGGAAGCCCAGAGTCCCCATGTTTATTCCAAGTATCGGGATGTCCTTTTTTGTCCGGTGCTCCACGCGGAGGATCGTCCCGTCGCCGCCTATCACTATTATGTAATCCACGTCGAAGTCCTCAAGCGGTACAACGTCCCCCCTATCGAACTCGTGAAGGTGACTGTAGGTGTCCCTGTCGACAAAGACCTCGTACCCGCTAACCTTTAGAAAATCGTAGACCCTATAGGCAAGTTTTAATGCAGCGTCCCTATCCCGCCTGGCCACTATGCCAAACTTCATATTCAGTCCCTTCCCTTTTCTCCAGTTAAACTTTTCTTCTCCTTCCTAACGCGCACCCCGAAGTGCGTGGTGAGTACTCCCCCCAGGAAGGTTGGGATCCAGTACGAGATCAGCCTGTCTATAAGCGTGGCCGTCACGGCGAAGTTCTTGTCTATGCCCAGGAGAACGTACGTTCCGGAGTTCATGGCCTCGATCAAGCCGGCGCCCCCCGGGACGATGCTCACTAGGCCGACCACGATGCTCACCATGGTGACGACCATTATCTTGTCTATGCTCGTTGGGTAGTTTATGCTCATGAAGACGAAGTACGTGCGGAGGAGCACCATGCCCCAGAAGGAGAAGGAGCAGAGCAGTGCGAGGAGAAACGCCCCCTTGTTCCTCATCAGAAGCCTGAGCCCCTCCTGAAACTGGGGCACGCTGGTCTCTATGACCGTTATCAGCCTGTCCTCGTATTTCTTGACCGTTCTAGGCATTATCCTGCGGGCTATCCTGAGGAGCCAGTATAGCAGTTTCTTTGTTCTCCTCTCGTTCAGGGCTATTACGAGGCTGATTATCACCAGAAAGGCTAGGAGCCCGTTGAGGATCATTAGAGCGACGGTGAGACTCCTTGAGCCAAGGCGGTAAACGTAGACGGTGGAGAGGAAGAGCATGGTTATCACGGGGATCAGGTCCAGTATCCTGTCCGCGGCAACGGTTGCGAACACCGGGCCGTACGTCCCGTCCGAGCGTTTCGAGATGTAATACATCCTGACTGCCTCCCCCCCGCCCCTGGCGCCGGGAGTGATGTTGTTGAAGAACACACCGATCAGTATGGCGTTTATGGTGTGCCTAAAGGCGGCGTGTATGTCAAGGCTCTCCAGAAGGATGCGCCACCTGAGACCCCACAGGACGACCCCAACAAGGTACATCAGAAACGCCAGGAGGAGGTAGTTCAGCCTCGCCGACATGACGACCTTCAAGACCTCCCGTATGCCGGCCCACCAGATGAGAAGCACTATCACCAGCAGACCGAACACTATGAAGCCCACCTTTCTCCTGTCCATCCTCACACCTTCCGGAGCTTTGCTATGAAGAACCCCTGCGTGAGGTGCCTGTTTGGATAGAACCTCTGCACCCCTTCAAGTCCCATTCCATGCGAGCCTATGAAAAATTCAGGCTCCACAGGTTTTAAACCCTTCTCCATCATGTACTTCACGTTAGCCTCGTTCTCCTCGTAGCTCAGCGTGCAGGTCGAGTAGATGAGAAGGCCACCCCGCCGGAGGGACCTTATGGCAGCGTTGATGAACTGCCTCTGGTAGCGCGCGGTGGCCTCAATGTCCCTCGGCGTCCGGCTCTCCCACAGCTTCGGCCGTATTCCCAAAGCGGTGCACGGTGCGTCGAGCAGTATCTTGTCCGCCTCGATTCCCAGCTTGGGAAGCTTCCGCGAGTCCATGTGGATGGGCCTGACGTTCTTCACACCGAGCCTCTTCAGCTCCTCCTCCATCTTCTTCAGCCTGTTCCTCGACTTGTCAATGGCTATTATCTCCCCCCTGTTCTGCATGAGCTGGGCGATGTGGCTCGTCTTTCCACCGGGGGCTGCAGTCATGTCCACTATCAGGTCCTCCTCGCTCAGCTCCAGGACGTGGGCGACCACCATTGAGGGCAAACTCTGCGCGTAGAATAGGCCCTCTCTAAAGGACTCCAGCTCGCTCAGGCTCGGTAGCCTGAACTTGGGCAAGGTGACCTCTACCGCCAGTCCGCGTGTCGAGACCACCATCTCCTTGGCGCTCATTCTGGCGATGCCTATTCCGATGAGCAGACCTCTGGGGTCTCTTATCTGAACCTCGTCGCCGGGCTTGATTTTCTTGTCCGCCCCCAGAACCCCAGGCGTGTAGAGATTGGCCCCCTGATAGACGCTCTCGCTAGCGAACCTGTTGGCGCGGACGACTGGAAGGCCGGGCTCGTAGTTGTCGGGGAAGTTTGGACCCTCGCGCTCGAAGTAGATGCCTTCCTCCAAGTAGGGACTCCTCTTGGGTTTAAGCCCCTCCCTTCGAAGGATGCCCATCAGCTTAGACCTGCTCGTCTTCAGGGTGTTCACGCGGATGTAGTACTTCTCCACCGGCGTTCTGAGCGAGGCCATTATCTTCTCCGCTTCGCTCCCGAAGAACCTCCTGTAGTACTCCCTCAGCTCCTCCGGAAAGGCTTCCTCCGGTTTCATGGCGACACCTCAAAGGTCGAAGATTTCGAAGCGCTTTCCGATGTCTATCAGTCTCAGAATCCCCTGCTTTAACGTCCCCATGCTCCCGAAGTTTGCCTCGAATTGGAAGAGCTTTTCAGGGCTTCCTTCGATTTTCTCAAGTATCTCGGTCGGGGAAACCCTTCCGTCGCGCCTCCAGTTGTAAATGTCGCTGAGAAAGTCCCGGGCGCCGTATATGAAGCTCCTCGGGAAGAGCTCGATGAACAGACCGACGAAGTTCTCATTTATCCTCTCCTTCGGAACCGCGACGACGAAGTAGTGGCTCTCCGGCGTCGCGCCGACCTCAATCTGGGGCTTTATCTCAAAGGCGGGGTGAGGATACTTCATGAGCCTCCACTCGCCTTCGAGGAAGATGTAGGCTCCGAAGGCCTCCTCAACGTCCTCCACCTTGAAGCCCTCCCCCGGGAGCTCGGCCTTAAGCTCCTCGTTGAGCCTGAATATGCCCCCCCACATCTCGTTGAGGAACTCGTGAATCTCTCTTACGCTCACTCCTCTCACCTTTCCCACCAGAAGAAGGAGGTGGATGGAACTTAAAAACCTTCATCCGTTCAGCAGTTTCCTGAGCGTCCCCAGGAAGTTTGTCTTTACGGTGGTGTTCGTGGTTTCAACGGGTATCCTGTAGTTCCTTCCGAGGAGATTCATGTCCAGGTACACGGTGGCGCTCACCGTGCTTTCCTCACCCGCCTTGACGTGGGCCACCCAGACCTTCGGCAGCATCGACGTGTCTATCATGATGCGCACGTCCACCGTGGCGTAACCGCCCGCCGGAACCACAGCGCCTTTGATGATGCCTCCCTTCCCGACCCTTATCCCGTCCACTTTGATGGTGTAACTTATGTTGTTTACCGGGATAGGCATCCTGTTCGGGTTGTAGAGCCTTACATGGCCTATCAAGACCGCGTAGCTGCCTTCAGTCCCCCCCCAGTCTGTCTTTGTCTCGAGTATTGCGGGGGTCTGCCCGACTTCAAGCCCACCCACGGTGATGGGTCTGCTTTCGGCGGTAAAGTTGAAACCTCCCAGCACATCATCGTTGATGCTCTCGCTCAGGTTATAGTTCAGGGGTATTAACCCCAGGAGCCTGCCCCTCACGTGTAGAACGGCTTTTCCCTTCTCCCCGTTGTTCATGTATGCTATAAACGCCCCAATCAGGTTTTTGTTGTTGATGGCCACCACCGCTGAGGCTCTGTTTCTCACCGCGCTGTACTTGAAGTCCTTTATGGCTGCTACCCCTATGCCGTTCAGGCTTAAGCTCGCGTCCTTTAGGGAGAGCGGCACAAGAAGAGGCTTTCCAAGGTTTCCACTTATCTCCAGCTCCGTGATGTTCTCGTCCACGTGACCCCACTTGACGCTGAACGTTGGGTGGAGCGTCAGAACTGCGTAGGCAACGTAACTGCCCCATATCAGCAGGGCCACGAGTGATATCAGCAGGATCCTTTTAATCGCCCCCATCACATCCACCGTGGGTATCTACAACGTTCCCCTTTTAATCCCTCCCCATGGATCCACACCCGGAACGCGAAAACTTAAAAACTCTCGGACTTTAACCCCGGCGGTGGTCAAATGAACTCCCTGCTGGAAGCGTTCTGGTACATCCTCCCCGCGTACTTCGCCAACGCCTCACCCGTCGTCCTAGGTGGTGGAAGACCCATGGACGGCGGAAGAACCTGGCGGGACGGCCACAGGCTCTTCGGTGATGGGAAGACCTGGAGGGGGTTTCTCGGTGGACTCTCCGTGGGGACCATTGTTGGGGCGCTCCAGTACCTCCTGACCCCAGCTTATTACGGTGGATTAAAAACAGCGATTGTTCTGGCTTTTATGCTCTCCTTCGGTGCCCTCCTGGGCGACCTTACAGGCAGTTTCATAAAGAGGCGGGCCAACCTTCCCAGGGGCTACCCCGCGGTAGGCCTCGACCAGCTGGGTTTTCTGATAGCCGCCCTTGCCCTGGGGTACCCGATCAAGACCCTTACATCGGGCCAGATAATCTTCCTGCTTCTGGTGTCGCCGCTGATCCACTGGGGTGCCAACTACATTGCCTACAGACTTGGATGGAAGAGCGTGCCCTGGTGATGAGACCCATGGCCCTCCGGTGGTGTCATGGAAGTTTCCATTTTTTGCTAACTCTCTTATATAGTAAATAAAATCTGGATAGAAAACGCTTTTATAGCATTACTTTCAATGGTGACATGGTGATACAATGCGAAGGATTGTTGGAATACTGCTCATGGTTTTGATGCTAGGTTTTACGGCAAGTTCTGCGGTTTCCTCGGGCTACGTAGTCGCCAACACCCTGGCGGGTGGAAACAATACCGGGGTGTACAGTGACTTTTGGAGGATCCTGAAGGATGAAGCGGATCTAATCGCTGCAGTTGAGGGCGGCAACCTGAGCGCCGCCCACGAACTGATCAACGTCTCCCGCCTCGGGGAGAAGAACGCGGCCAATATATCCACCCAGATCTGGGCGGCGCTGCAGGGACTCACGGCATCAGGGGTGAAGCTCTACTACTCCCCCGAAGAGCTGAGGGAGATGGCCCGGAACATCAGCAGGAACGGACTCCCGGCCGAAACGGTAACCCAGCTCAAGTCCCAGGGATGGAGTAATGAGCAGATCCAAGCACTTGAAGAATATATATCCAAAAATGCGGACAACATTACTAAGGGCTTCAACATGAGTTCCTTTCTGAAAAACTTCTCTGTGGCTTTCCTCCGGGTTGGCTTTAAGTACGCTTCTTACGAGGCGTGGGGGCTCGGGAGGTGGAAATGGTCAGGTTCGGTGAATTTTACCGAAAACCTTCCATCGAACGTCAGCATCAACCCTCTCTTGGCCGCCGAATGGGTAAACCTCTACGGAGCATATCTCGGTCGGAACACAACGGATCTTCTGAACGCCGTTAGTTCTCTATCCGCCAGGATCTATAACCTCTTAACGTCCCCCTCTTCATTCGGAGTTCGCTCCGAGAGACTGAGGGATGGCCGCTTCCTCCTCAGGTATGAATCGGTGAGCGGGTTGAACCTTTACACCGGCGGCTTTGCCGTTATTAAAACCTCGTCCACATACGACGACTGGAAGAACCTCAAGGAGGTCACCATCACGGACACCTACTACTGGCCCGACGCCCTCGCGGCTTATAACCTCACCAGACAGGTTTATGTCATAGCTCAGGCCATGGAGATGGGAAACGACAATCCCGAGCTCAGGTGGATACTGAACCAGAAGATCGGCGAGCTCCGGGATGCCCTCCGCGTGCACGTCTCTGAGAGCGTGATAGAAACACCGCTGAAACTCAAATCCTCATCCCCGATCGTCATCGAACCCCCCAAACAACCGATAGAGATACAATCAGGTTCAAGCGGCAGCGTTCTCTCTGTTTCAAGAGAAGGTGGAACCTCGGCCGTCTCTACCGCTCCCGAGTTCGTATCTCCAACTGCACTTCAGAAGAAGGCGCTTACCCCGACCAGCGGGGAAGGAGTTCTGAACGCCAAGGTCAGCGTGGTTGCGGTCGCAGTCAATAGCTCGTACGCGACATACCGGGTGATTGTTGATATGAGCGCATCCAACAACCTCGTCACCGACGTCTCAATCTCCGTCCATGGGAGTGGCCTGAACGACAACGGCCACGTCAATTCGATCCATCCCGACGACGGTGTTGTGTCATGGACATCCACCGTCAGCGAACCGATCAAGGGCAGTGGCAGTGTGGCCGTCGCCGGAGATGTTGAGATCACGTACACCACAACTGACGGTTCGATGCCAACATCCTCACCGGGAGAAGATGCTTCCACAGGAAGGGGGATAATAAAGGAGGTAAGCCTGGACTACAGCAAGAACATAAAGCTGATAGATACCGTTGATCCATCAAAAATCACGTTCATCGTTCAGCCCACGGCATATTCAATCAACGCGAACGATTCTGTGACCTTTACGATCGCCGTCTTCAACAACAACGATGTACCCGTTTCAGGGAGCTACACCTTGAACGTTGTGGTTCCGGAGGGTCACGGTACAAGGGGGACCGTTATGTTCAGCAAAACTCTCAACATCAGCCAGGGTTCATCAACCACCTTGACCGTGGGCCCTGTGAAATACACCTCGGCCGGTCAGTTCGGTTACTATGGAACCTTCTCGTTTGGGGGCTTCCAGAAGACCGCCAGTGGCACTATAGAAGTCAGGGATTCCAGCAACAACTACGATCCGGGGAAGATCAGTGTAGTATCCATCACACACTCCCCGGACCTTCCGAAAGATGGTGAGATGATGAACTTTACGGTTAAGGTTAAGAGTACTCACCTCACAAGTCAGAATATGGAGTTAGAGCTTTACGTTGATGGTAACTTGGTTGACGGTACTCAAGGGGTCATTAACGCT
>NZ_JALSLB010000041.1 GCF_026988555.1 Thermococcus sp.
CACTGATGACACGCTCGATTCTCCCCTCAAGGTTTACCCTGAAGAGGTTCGCCCTCGGGCCATCCGTTGCCACGTAATAAACCCATCCGTCTTTGAAAACCAGCTCAGCCCTCTGGCTCCCCCTGACGTCGCAGTTGAGGGAGTTGTATGCCGAGCGGTCGAGTTTGGCTGTAAGCTTTCTAAGCTGAGCCCCCTCCGGGTTGTAGTGGTAGATGTGGGTGTTCGTTGGAATTCCGCGCTCTCTCGTGTTTGCTTTGAGGATGAAGGTTCCATCGTCGAGGGGTATGAAGTCCTGGACGCTCCACTCCCCGGGAGTTAGGCGCTTCGCCTTCCTGCCCTCAAGGACGTAGAGGTCGCTCACCATCGGCTTCCTCTCGCGGTCTTCCTGGGCTATGAAGTAGAGCCTGCCCCTGTGGAAGCGAACCTGCGAGACGTCGAGGTTCTTGGGGGTTAAGCGTCTCTTCCTGCCGGTCTCGATGTCCACCAGATAGACGACGCTCCTCTTCCCGTAGACCCAGCCGACGCCGTTGAACCAGAATGGCATCTCCTTGATGATGTGCACATCGTCCTTGGGTTTCTTCTCGACGTCTATTGGTGTAACTACCGCTATGCTCTTCCCGTCCTCGGTGAAGCGAAGGTTCTTGATCCCGTACTTGAACTTCGCTAAAAGCCTCGCCTCACCTCCGTCGGTGGGGATTACGTACAGCTCGGCCTCCTTGCTCTCCCTGTCTCGCTTTGATGTAAAGGCTATCAGCTTTCCGTCAGGGGAGAATCTCGGATTGGAGTCCTTTTTTCCTGAGGTGAATGGCCTAACCTTCCTGCCGTCATAGAGGTAGAGCCTTGAGAAGTAGTCGTCCTTCTCAACGCTTATTTCTGTCACCTGGAAGACCAGCTTTTTCCTGAAGGCGTCGATGTTCCCGAGGAGCCTGAACTTTCCGAGGTCTTCAATGCTCAATCCTTTAGGCATAAGAATCACCAAATTAACTGGGTCCTTTTCGTATAAAAGCTTAGCGTTTCGATGGTTATCGAGGCAGGTAACAACAATGTTAAATACCACAAAGTGAAACTGTTGAGGGTGGTAATCATGGCAATCCTCGTCGTAAAAAATGGGCAACAGGTCACACGGGTCGAGGAATCTAAATTTGAAAACGAAGCATACCTTCAAAATTACATAGCCGAGAACCCTGAGCTAATTCCTCTTGAGGAAATCCATTCGGAAAACAGGAACTTCATTGTGACGATAAGAGAGTTTGGGACATCATCAGGGTCCATTGATATTATGGCAATTGACAATGTTGGGGATATATACATCATTGAAACTAAGCTTTCCAAAAATGCCGACAAAAGGAAAGTTCTCGCCCAGATTTTAGACTATGCCGCTGCCTTGTGGGAGGAATACTCAGGAAATCCCGATAAGTTCTTGGAAGCACTTGGTGCGGACATAGATGAAGAGGTATTATCGAACATAACAAGGAATCTTGGTGAGGGTAATTTCAAGCTCATCGTGGCCATGGACTCGTTGGACTCAAGACTGAAAACGCTAATCCGCTTCCTGAAGTCTCATGCTACTTTTGATGTTTATGCCTTAGAGTTTGATTATTACAAGATCATTGACGATAATAAGACCTACGAGATATTTGTCCCTAAACTCTTTGGGATTGAAAGTACTGAAAAGAAACTCGAAACTACTCGGAGAAAGTGGACAGTTGAGAGTTTTATGAACTATGTGGAGACCGAGCTTCATGCCCAAGTTCCGGAGAGAGCTGAAGCTATTAAAGCAGTCTATCAGCATGCACTTGGGAAAGGATGGAATATCCGAGCTGGACAATCCAGAGGGGGTTCTATAAACTTGGTTCCTCCTAATCCTTTAATTAGCGATGGCAGAAGTATACTGACCGTTTATGCTGAATATGGGACAATACAGGTTAGCTTTGGATGGATAAACGACAACGAAATCGGGAACGCTGTAGCCGATATTATTGCAGAGAAGCTTAAAAATGCGGGATTAAAACTACGTCCGGACTACAGGAAGGGACATATAGGCATCCCCGAAGAACTGTGGGTACCTAACCCCGGTATAGTGTTGGAG